>JASHXK010000586.1 GCA_030043575.1 Terriglobales bacterium | reverse complement strand
CCGATCGCCAGGACTATTTTGCTCGTTGCCATTACCAAAGCAAGAGCCTGAGACGCCGCAATTGCCAGTCACGGCATATCTGGCACCCTGGCGAACGGCGTTCTGCAAGGTCACTCTTGTATAAAAATAGAAGGCAAGGTCAAACATCCCAAATACGAGCAAGAGAAAAATCGCGCCCACCAGGGCGAACTCCACTATCGACCCTCCGGACTCATTCGCGTGACCTGTCTTCAACATTCTCCATTTCTGGTAGAGCATATCCGTACTCCTTCGCGACGCGGCCTTCCGCAGCCTGTGACGCTCAGAACTACAACAAACCACTTCTACGTCGCATATCCGACTCTCCGCGTTCCCGAGGGTGCATCAGGTAAGGCGGAGAGCGACCGCTTCGGGTCTAGACTACTGACCAAATTGGAAATAGGGGTACCCTGAGCCCGGACTTCTGCCACTGACTTAGTATTCCACCTTAGTACTCATTGTCAAGCGGAAAACGGCGCTTCTGGAGCTGGGAGCCACCAAGGTGTGGATTACTTAGGGCCAGTGTTGCCTCATAGGATGCAGGCGCTTGCCGGTATCATCCCATAAACCTTTTGCAGAATTCACGCCGCAGATCGCATTGTCTTGATTTATGGTTGCCGGCCTCCAGTTAACTGGATTGGAAATAGAAAGGGTATGTTACTAACTGGAAGATTATGGTTACCACGGCTCTTCCGTGCCATAAGTATTTTGGGCTAAGAAGGGCGGTAGCCGTGGCAAGAACTTGGACAATGTTCAGGCGGTGGCGGTGGCTAATCTTTGGCCGACAGCTCAAGTCCAGCTACTTCACTGGGCTGCCGCAGGCCGGTGTATCTTGGCGGGATTCAAGTCGAGACTGCTCTCCAGAACCATCTCAATCGAATCGCCCGTAGCAAGCTGGATCTCAGGACCCCGGGTGAGCAAAACCGTAGCCAACCCTATCACTCCTCCGGTGGCTGCGCCGATGGCAGCGCCCTTGCCGCCGTCAGCGATCGCGCCGATGCCCGCGCCCGGAATGGTGGCGGTGGCGATGGTTGCTGCGTCCTTGCCTTTTCCGCTCGGTCCTTGAATGGTTCCTTCCTTGCCAGCAACCGTGTTGTCTTTGGAGCCGGGAGTGTTTTGCACCGCGCCTGGCAACATGACCGTGTAACCGTTGGGAAAAATCATGGACGTGAAGCTCATCTGCAACTGGGCGCGTCCCTTGACCCGACCGGGACGGGTGACGCTGCGTACTTCGCCCTGCACAAACGTTCCCGCAGGAATGACAATCTGATCATTCTGAGTGATGGGAAAAGCCGTCTGGGCGTAAACTGGGTCGCCCGGTCGCGCGTTCTTGGTATTGATCCCCTGCTTCAATGTCAGCGGAATCTTGGTGCCGGCGGGGACGGACAGTCCGCTTGCCGCTGGAGGATCAGCTTCCGGCAGCGGCTGAGGTTGCGAAGCCGCGGTTGTCCGTGGGGTGAGGTGGGGAGCATCCTGGCTGGTCTGTGCGGTAAGGGGCAGCATTTCCCCAACTGTGACGAACGCAAGCAGCACGACAGAAGCTTTGATTATTCTTCCCAACATGGCCTGCACTTCCTGTTGCACATGAACTCCGCAGGGCCGGGAAAGTCGCGTCGGCCGACCCGTCCCTACTGCGGCTGATCGAGCGCTATTTCAGGTTATACAACGCATTCACGTGCGAGGTCACGGTAATCTTCTCGGCGCTGAATTCGGCAGTCGGCGGCGGCGCCGCTTGCGTGCTCATGGCAGCGGCTTTTGCCATCATCGGCCGAATGGGCTGCGGTTCGTTCACATCTACCGAGGCATAGGACAAGTCGCCCAACGTGCGGCTGCTGGATTGCGCGACAGCATTGGCTTCGTTGCGCGCCCGACGTAGCGCATCCTCAACCGCCTTGACCTTCGCCGCGTCCATGTCCTCGAGCAGATAGCTGATCGAGCTATTCGTCACATCGAGGTTCGCAAGACCGTCAGCGATTGGGCCGATCTTGGAGAAATCCTTAAGCTTGATGCTGATGTTGGCGTCCACGCGATAGCCCTCGAGCTTCTGCTTGCCGTTTTGGTAGTCATAAACCAGATTGGTGCTGAAGCGGCTGAACTGCGCGTCTTTTGGATCGATGCCGGTGGAGCGCAGTAGCTGGCGGATTTGCTCCGCTTGCTGGGAAGCCCTTTGGCTGGCGTCCTGCAGTTTCTTGTCCTGTGCCGAAATGCTGAATTGTACGAGCGCGGTGTCGGGATCGGCTTCGTACTTGCCGTCGGCGCCCACCCAGACGGTGTTCGGAAGCGGATTGCTGGGACGCTCCTGGGCGATCGACGGCGTGCCGAAGGTGCACAAAACCGCGAGTGTGATCGACAGCGTGCCAAATAAAGCTTTGCATTTTGACATGATCCTGTTCGTGCTCCTCACTGATAGAACGATGAGCCGCAATCCTTTTGCGCCAGCCTGCGCAATTAGAGCGCCGGCGGCATGACCCTGATCGGGGCAGTCACAAGTCCATCCCAAGATTACTCTTTTCCACAGGCTCTGATCCTGTATACTTCGCCGGTCATTTCGTAGCGTTTGCAGCGCGCATCTCCACGGTTAGCCGTCTGCTGCGACTCCCTGGCCAGATTACTCGTACAATGAGGTAGCGCCGCGTGCTCAAGAAATTCGGCGTTAGCAGTATCCGGTTAGGACACTCTCCGATGGATAAGTTTGTGGTGCGCGGCGGCAATCCGCTGCTGGGGACGGTGCGCATCAGCGGCGCGAAAAATGCCGCTCTGCCCGCCATGGCCGCGGCCCTGCTCACCGACGAACCAGTCATCCTGGAAAACATTCCGCAAGTGCGCGACATTGAGACCGAGCGCAAGCTGCTATCGGCGATAGGCGCGGAAGTCGAACTGGGCTATGGCCGCGCGCAACACCGCACAACCATCTGCTGCCGCGATCTGGTAAATCCCGAAGCGTCCTATGAGTTGGTCAAGACCATGCGGGCCTCAACGCTGGTCCTAGGTCCGCTGGTAGCGCGCATGGGAGATGCGCGCGTCTCCTTGCCCGGAGGTTGCGCCATCGGGGCGCGCCCCATCAATCTGCACCTCAAGGGGCTGGAGAAGCTCGGCGCGAAGATTACGCAGGAGCATGGTTACGTTCACGCCAGTGCCAAACGCCTCAAGGGCGCGCGAGTTGTCTTCGAGAGAATCACTGTCACCGGCACCGAGGATCTGCTGATGGCGGCCACGCTGGCCGAAGGCGAGACGATTCTGGAGAACTGCGCGCGGGAGCCGGAGGTCGTCGACCTGGCGGCGTTGCTCAACAAGATGGGAGCACAGATTGAAGGTGCCGGCTCGCACATGATTCGCATTCGCGGTGTGGACAAGCTGCACGGCGCGCGTCATCGCATCATTCCCGACCGCGTCGAAGCAGGAACGTTTGTCGTGGCCGGCGCGCTCACGGGAGGCGATCTAACGGTTGCGAATTGCGATCCGCGGCATCTTGATGCGTTGTTGCAGAAGCTCGAGGAGTGCGGCGTCAAGGTCCGCACAAACGGCGAATCGGTGCGCGTCGTCGGCAACGGAGCTTTGAAGAGCGCCGACATGGTGACGGAAGAGTATCCTGGTTTTCCCACCGATATGCAGGCGCAGTACATGGCGCTGGCGACGCAGGCCGACGGCAGCAGCGTCATCACGGAAAATATCTTCGAGAATCGCTTCATGCACGCGCTGGAGCTGGTGCGCATGGGGGCGAACGTGAAGATTGAAGGCAGCCGCGCCGTGGTTCGCGGACGAACGTCCTTGAGTGGAGCAGCGGTGCAGGCCAGCGATCTGCGCGCGTCGGCATCGCTAGTTCTCGCCGCGCTGGTAGCCGACGGCGAAACCATCATCGATCGCGTGTATCACATCGATCGTGGCTACGAGCACATTGAAGAAAAGCTGCGCGGCGTCGGCGCGCAGATCCGCCGCATCGGCGAGCTGCTGCCGCGCCGCGTGGCAACACCCGCGGTCGCAAGCTAGCGACTCTCTCATTCAAATTCGGGTTTGTGTCAGGGCACGACCTTGGTCGCGCCGAATCACGCGCGATGAAACGTGAGGGCTTCAGCCCCTGCAGAATGTCCCTCAGGGGGCTAAAGCCCGGCCCTCATCCGGTCGGTTGCGGCACGGCTGAAGCCGTGCCCTGACACAAAGCGCTTTGAGATGGCCTCTAGTCTCCTCGCGCCGCCGCAAGCGCCCCTCTACTCCCGGTCCGCGGCGATTCCCTGCACTCCCCCTGGGTTCCGTCACCGCCATCTGTGATCTACCTCGCAGCGCGCTGCGCGCAATCACGCAATGTTAGAAGTAAGGAGATCTTCATGCGTGGCGACCAGAAGGTGATTGAGCAGTTGAACATTGCTCTTTGTGGAGAGCTGAACGCGATTGTGCAGTACATGGTGCAGGCGGAGACCTGCCAGAACTGGGGCTACGGCAGGCTGGCCGGTCTAACCAAGGCGCGAGCCATTGAGGAGATGCGTCATGCCGAGGCGCTCATCGAGCGCATCATCTTCCTCGATGCAGCCCCGGAGGTCAATATCCCATTGAAGCCGACAATTGGCGCCGATGTATCGAAGCAACTGCAAGCCGGCCTGACCGACGAGACGAATGCTATCCGCGAGTACAACGAAGCATCCGCCATCTGCCGCGAAGCGGGCGACAACGGCAGCCGGGACTTATTCGATCGACTGCTTCACGACGAAGAGAAACACGCTGACTTCCTGGAAGCGCAGCTGACCGCTATCAAACAGATGGGAATCGGCCCCTATCTGGCAGAGCAGATGGGCAAGTGAGGTAAGCGAATGCGGCCCATACTGCAGCCGAATCAAGAGCAACTAAGGTCGCATGACTGGACTGGCTGCCGCTCACGCGGGTCGTGAGTCACTCTGCTCGCTTATAGCACGCCGGGTGGAGCGCGCCTTGAGGCGTGCATAAGTCATCACGGGCCCAAGAGAACCTGGCTTCAGCCGCTGAGGTCAGTTCTGACGAACTCTTACCGCAGCGGCTAAAGCCGGCTTTCTATCTCTGTACTCAACGGCACCGCTGAAGCGGCGATCCACCAATGACGGCTTGAAACGGTGCTCCACGCACGGTGGCTTGACCACAAAATGAGACTGACCAATGCCGTCGTCTATTCTTGCTTCTTCACCGCGATCACGTTGTCGTCCGGATTGCGGTCGATGAGCTTGTCCACGGGATCGATGCCGGCCTGGGCCGGCAGCTTGTCGACGGTCACTGTGATGTCGGTCTTTTCCTGATTGATCTTGTGCTTCTGAAGGTAGAGATACTTGCCGTCAGCATCCAGCACGCCAATGTCGATCAGGTCATTAACCGGAATCGCGCGCTCCTGTCCGCGGCCATCGGCGCGGAGTTTCTTGGCCTCGACAACTAGATGCACGTCGTATTTTCCGTCCGGCCGCTGCACGTAGGTCGCGGAAAGCGCGCGGTCGTCGTACAGCGTGATGTTCAGAAACATGTCGTCGAACAGATACTGATACTCCGGCGGCGTGGCCTTACGCAGGTAGCCCTCAAACTCCAGCGAAGTCGGGTACGGCGCATTTTTGAAGGCGTGAGCTTTGAGAAATTCGCGAATCGCTTCGTTGACCTTGTCTTCGCCAATGTAGTCCTGCAGCGCGTACATCACCATCGCGCCCTTGTTGTAGTGGATGTAGCCTTGGTTGGGATCGACGAGGTAAAGCGGAAATTCCTCGTTGCGCTCCTGGCCGCGGCCGCGCAGATACCGGTCCAGTTCGAAGCGCAGGAATCGCTTCATTGATTCCGGCCCGAAGTGGTGCTTCATCACCATCAACGCCGTGTATTGCGCCATAGTCTCGTCGATTGACGTGGCGCCTTCGACGTAGGCGGACATGACCTGATGTCCCCACCATTGATGTCCTGTCTCATGCGCCGTGACGTAGAACGGCAAGTCTACTGCGTCGGGTTTCTTGCTGCTCTTGGTGATGAAACCGATGGCCTCGGAGAACGGGATGGTGTTGGCGTAGGACTCGGCGAATGTCCCGTAGCCTGGGAACTCGATGATGCGCAGCTGGTGGAACTGGAACGGGCCGAAGTTCGTGGTGCAGTA
>JASHXK010000585.1 GCA_030043575.1 Terriglobales bacterium | reverse complement strand
GAAGCGTAAGGCCATCGACATGCCGTCGAGCTTCAACTCGCACACATAATCCACCTTCGTCGCTCCGGTCAGATCGTGGATGCGGCGCTCCCAGTCGCGCAGCTCGCTCTCGCTGGTGGTCTTGGCGAGCGAGAGCATCGGCGTCGAATGCCGCACGCTGGCGAACTGACCGCTCACCTGGCCGCCCACACGCTGCGTCGGAGAGTCGGGCGTGATCAGCTCGGGATGTTTCGATTCCAACTCGATCAGCTCGTCCATCAGCCGATCGAATTCGGCGTCGCTGATCTCGGGATCGTCGAGAACGTAATAACGATGTTCGTGATAGCGGATCTTGTCGCGGAGCGCTTCCATCTTCGGCTGCAGGTCTTTGCCGGAGGGCATGCAGTCATTATGCAAGAGCCAGCTGTCAGCCGTCAGCTTTCAGCCATCGGCTATCAGTCGCCAGCACTTGCGCCCACCGGCTCGCGGTCGCCCGTGAATCCTCGCGTAGAATTGAAAAGTTACCTTGTGAAGGCTCAAGCTGACGGCTGATAGCTGGCAGCTGATAGCCAACCACCGACAACTGTCTTGAAACATCTCCTCAACAAATGGACCCTGCTGATCCTCGCGGTACTGAAGCCGCTCGGCGTCTGGGGTGTCGCCGGGTTTGCAGCGATTGACGCGGCCTTCCTCGGCATGCCGCTCGACGCCATCGTCGCCGGCTACTCTTACGCCAATCCCAGGAAGCTGCTCCTCTACGCGGTGATGGCCGCCTTCGGGTCGGCGCTGGGCAGCATCGTGATCTATTGGATCGGCTACAAAGGC
The DNA here is from genome assembly GCA_030043575.1 of Terriglobales bacterium. Classification (GTDB taxonomy): domain Bacteria; phylum Acidobacteriota; class Terriglobia; order Terriglobales; family Acidobacteriaceae; genus Bog-257. Next base: position 6,343 of record JASHXK010000585.1, on the reverse strand, counting down.
GGCGAGGTGCTGCTGGTAAAGCGCATCGGCGAGAAGCGCTTCAACAAGATCAAAGCCTCCTTCGAGCGGCACGAGTTCTGGGCAGTGATGTTTCCTTCCATGCTGCCGCCGCCGACGCCATTCAAACTGTTCGTGCTGTCGGCCGGCGTCGCCGAGATGCGCTTCGGCCACTTCCTGGCAGCCATCTTCTTCGGCCGGCTGATCCGCTTCTCGCTGGTATCGCTGGTCGTGATCCGCTATGGCCCGCAAATTCTCGGCTTCGCCGGCGGCGTCCTGCACCACCATCTGCGATTCTTAATCGCGGCGATAGCTGTGACCGTGTTGATCAGTTGGTGGAGTTTGTGGCTGCGCAAGAAGCGTGCGAACCGGGCCTCGGAATCGCCCGCGGCGCAGTAGGCCTGCCCATCAGCCTGCGCAAATCAATCGGAACGCCTTCTGCCGCGAGTGCTCCGGTCACTTTCCCCTTGACGCCCGAGCGCCGGCTGACATATATCTCAGGCTCTCGCTGCGACGTCGTCTTTTCCTGCGAACGTTCCGGTTACGGACCGGGTTGCGGCGAATCCCCGTAAACACTACAGCCTGAAAGGAACATCATGACCAAGTTTGCCGGCAAGCTTACCCTCATCAAGTTCGCCATTTTCACTGCCTTCGCGCTCGGCGCAAGCAGCCTCATCGCCCAGGACACCATGGCTGCTCAAGGCGGCATGGCCGGACCGAATGACAAGGCCGAAGTGATGCAGAAGCTGGAGAAGATGTCGCAAGCGCTGCAGCTCACGCCCCAGCAGAAGCAGCAGATACGGCCCATCCTGATGGAAGAGGCACCCAAGCTGAGAGCTCTCAAAGAGAATACTTCGCTCGGTCCGCTCCAGAAAGCCATGCAGATGCGGCAGATTGCCGACGCCACCGACGCCAAACTGAAGCCGATTCTTACCCCGTCGCAGTATCAGACCTGGGAGCAGATGCGCGCCCAGGAACGCCAGCAGATGATGCAGAAGATGCAAAATCGCTAGGCTGCCGGGCCACATCCTTGCGTCGTCTTCGGAACGCGAGCTATCTCTACGCCGGATGGCTCGCTCGCTTTATCAGACCGAGAGTAAACAGATCCGGCCTACATCGCCTTCTTGTTGCCGTTGTCCTCTTTCAGGCTGACAAACCACAGATAGATCTCGTCTACGTGGGCAATATCTTCGCTCAGCACCGGCTGATCGGCGTACTTGTGAATGTCGGATTCACTGTGCCGCCGCTTCAGATTGTTCACCACCTGGTACAGTTCGTCGACCTTGGAGTGCATGATGCGCAGGTCGCTCACCAGCCTCACCTCTTCGACATCCAGCCAACGACCGCGCACCGGTTGATTGGAGTGGTTGGATTTTTTCATGTAGGGCACGTCGCCTCGAATTCCGCGCTCCCGCGAACCATTGGTTCGGATGCACACGAAACCGCAAAGGTTGAATGTCGGTAGGACGTTTCCTGCTGTCCGCCCTCGTCCGGACCTGGATAGTCACGATCACTTTACGGCGCGGCTACAGTTTTTGCGGGCGTAGCAGGGTGAGGAGCCAGCGCGTTCCAGACTTGCGCTTGCGTCCACTTAGGATGTTGCAAGAGAATACCGTGTCCAGCGCCGTCGGCTCCAAGGTAAGCTACCAATCTGGCTTTGCCTGTTCCAAACTCTTGCTGGTAAGCCTCCACCAGGGCTCTGCCGTACGTGTGTTGAATATAAAGGTCCTCCGGCCCGTTGATTACGGTCATCACGCCGCTCATCGCCAGCGGAGCGCAATGGGTGGACTTTGGCTCATTCGGCGGATGGGAAGTCGTCTGGCAGAGCCCGCCGTTGGTCTCTGACATCTCCGGCTTTCGCGAACAATGGCAATCCGACGAGTGGAATTCAGCAGTGGCAGATGCGCAGTAGCACACACTATAGTCGAGGTTTTGCTGGCGTTGCTGAGCGTACAGCTCGGCTGGGACGCCCTTGGTTAAAGACCAGGGCCAGGCTTTCTGATTGAGAACTTGTTCCACTAGCACCCTCCTGCATTCCGCATCCGAAACACAAGTGGTCTCCACATGCAGCGTGACCTCGCCCTTGTCGTGATCCAGCGTGGCAGTGCAGCCGCTGTCGACTCCGTCATACGGCTGTTGGTTCTTGTAAGGGAAGATCAGCTCAAAAGCGTATCTCTCGAGTTGAAGCGTGAGCCGCCGATCACGGCCGGAAACCGACTTGAGCCCATCCAGAATCGTGGATACGCACTGAGCCTGGTTGCCATCGAGAAATCCATCCGTATTGCCGCCTGGTTTGGTAGCAATCAAGATAACGTTACGAATCGTCCGCGAAGAGTTGGCCTTTGGGCCGAGCAGCGCGTACTTCATCGCATCCGCAGTTCCCAACGACCAACCCACTAAATCTACCTGCTTTGTAGAGATCGAGTAGGTGGCTGCGGCATCATCCAGCATCGCGTCGACATCGTTCGCTGTTTGGTCAAAGGTGACGTTGCCGTGAAGCTGGCTCTTACCTACGCCAGGCAGATCAAACAGCAAAATGCGATAGCTGTGGCAAAGGGAAACGGCGCCATCTTCTGCAGCTAAGTAAGCCGGCGTTCTGACCATCCGGGGGCTGTACTTCGCGTTGGTAAGCATCTGCAGCGGCCAGTCGGCTAGCGTTTGGCCGGTGCCCGGAAACATCACGATAACCTGATCGCCGTCCGCGCCGTCCCCGACTACGATGTACTCCAATTCGTCTCCGGTGCGCTTATTGGTTACAAGCGTCAAGGCCGATCCCAACTCGCGGAGATTGGTGAGCGCGTCGCAGGGAATGGCAGTGCGCGGATTACGCTGAATTCCGTTGCTTGCGGAGGCTGCCGGCGAGAACTGTTTCCGATTTACGACTTTGGAACTCGTGGAAGAGGCAGAGGTTGATGCTCGGTCGGCTCGCCACCAGTACGCCAGAGCCAATAACGCTATTAGAAGCGCGCAAGCACCAAGCCAACCCATGCGGGAACGCGCCATCGTTAGAAATCCTTCGCCAGTTCCAGAATGCTCGTAGAATACACTGCGATGATGCATGCTGGTTGAGCAGCTGAGGCCGTTATGCTTCCGTGTACAATCGCACTCTGATGCCGCCTTCGGCCGCACACGACTCCCGCCAGCCTGCATCCAGCTTCGGCGCACGATTATTGCGTATCCTGCGGCCCTCGCATCAGCACACCGCATTTTCCGCCACCGTCCTGCTGATGGGGTCGGTGATGGCCTCGCGTGTGCTCGGCTACTTGCGCGAAATGTACATCGCGTGGGCCTTCGGCGCCGGTCATCAGACTGATGCCTACTTCGCCGCCTTCCAGATTCCTGATTTCCTGAACTACATCCTCGCCGGCGGCACTGCGTCGATCACCTTCATCTCCATCTACACGCGTCACGTCTCGCGCGACGACCAAGCCGGAGCCCAGCGCGCCTTCGACTCCACCATCACCATCATGAGTGCGGTTTTGTGCGTGGGCACCGTCTTCCTGGAGATCTTCGCACCGCAACTGGTGCGCCTGGTTTTCCCCAAGTTCGCGCCCGATCAGATCGACCTCTGCGTTCACCTCACGCGCATTCTGCTGCCCAGCCAGATCTTCTTTTATGCCGGCGGAATCGTTTCGGCCGTGTTGCTGTCGAAGCGGATGTTTCTGTACCCCGCGCTCAGCCCCGCGCTCTACAACATCTTCATCATCGCCGGCGGTGTGGTTGGCGCAAGAGCGCTGGGGATTTCGTCACTCGCCTATGGCGCGCTGGTTGGTGCGGTCGTGGGCCCGTTTCTCATCAACGCCATGGGCGCGAGCCAGGGCGGCCTGCGCTATCGCCTCAGCTTCGATTGGTACAACACCGGCTTTCGCGAGTGGGTCCGCCTTTCGATCCCGTTGATGCTCGGCGTCTCGCTGGTTTCCGCCGATGATTGGATTCTGCGCTACTTCGCCTCGGGCGGCGTCGGCGACATCTCGCGACTCAATTACGCCAAGCGCTTGTTCGCCGTGCCCATCTCGATCCTCGGTCAGGCCACCGGCCAGGCATCCATGCCGTTCTTCGCATCGCTGTGGGAGCAGGGCAAGCGCAAGCTCTTCGCCGACACGGTCAACCAGACGGTCTATCGCATCTCGGCAGCGTCGTTCCTCGCTTCCGCCTGGATGATGGCCGCCGCTCTGCCCATCATCGATCTCGCCTTCCGTCATGGCCACTTCACGTTCATCGATGCAGAGGCGACCGCGACGTACTTCTTCGTGTTCACGATTTCGCTGGCACTGTGGTCGGCGCAGGCGCAGTATGCGCGCGCCTTTTACGGTGCCGGCGACACGCTCACCCCGATGATTGCCAGCACCATCATCGTCGTCGCCTCCCTGCCCATCTATCGCAGCCTCTTTCACCTGTACGACGTAACCGGTCTGGCGATTGCCTCCGACATCGGCATCCTAATGCACACTGTCGTGCTCGCGTGGCTCTTGCACCACAAGAAGATGGTCTTGCTGACGGAGCTGCCGTGGCTGGAACTGATGAAGTCGCTGGCCATCGCGATCGTCGCGACCACTGCCTGCTACGGCATAGGGCGCGAAATTCCGCTGACCGGCGGCCGCAAGGCTGATGTCGTTTCCCTGCTTTTGATCACCGTGGTCTGGCTAATTGTGGTGGGTTTGGGACTCTGGATCACGAAGTCCAATCTTCTGCACGAACTCCGCCGTGTCAAATCCCGAGCGCAAGGTCCCGCCGCGCCCGAGCCGATCGTGGACCGAACCACCGGCGGCGTAGACTCGTAGAGGGATTGTACTGACAACTGATAACCGACAGCTGACAACTGCTTTACTTCACTACCCTCATAGTCGACCAGTCATAGTCAAAGTGCCGCCCGCAATCCAGGCAGACCACGTAGATTCCGGTCTGCGATGGGGTGATCGCGTCCCATTCGGTTGCGCCGGATTTCTTGCGGCTGGAGGATGATTCGGAGAAGGGCAGCGACATATGCCGATGACGGCACCCTAAAGGAAGGAGTTGCAGTACGAGGTCCCACATTGCGCACCCACAATTGTGAGAGTTTGGGGCGGCGACCGGCCATCACCGCCTCAATCTATAGACTTGTCCGTGGCGCGCTGTGAGTCAATCAGTGAATTGCCCGATCACACTCGAAGGCAATCCGCATTGGGACGTTCCTGCGATGGGAAGACTAAGCGCGCGCGACCGCTGCCGCGCTGCTGGTGTCGGTGGCTGGAGTCGCCGTGGTCTCCTTGGCCTCGCCGTTCACCTTCTGCCCGGGTTTGCGGATGTCGATGCCGCCCTTGAAGTACGCGCCGTCTTCGATGCTGATGCGCTGCGCCACCACGTCGCCGGTCAGCGATCCCTCGCCGCGGATGTCAACGCGATCGCTGGCCGTCATGTTGCCGCGCACCTTGCCCAGCACCACGATCTCGCGTGCCGAGATGTTGGCCGACACGACGCCGTTGCGCCCTACTGTCACGCGATTGCCCGGCAAGTTGATCGAGCCTTCCACCCGGCCGTCGATATACAGCGACTCGGAGCCGGTAACCTCGCCCTTGATCACCAGAGACTTGCCCAGCGTTGCCTGTTCCTGCGTGCCTAGCTGTGCGCTGGAAGGTCGTGGCGGATTCACCGGCTCCGCCGGAGGCGTGAAGCTCCGCTGCTGCGGCTCAGGGCTGGGAGTTGGGGTCGGGGTAGGCGGATTTGTAGGTTTCCACATGGTCGATTCAAAATCCTTTCCGGAGGAGTAAGTGCCTGGAAGTGCACTTGTTTTGCCAAAACGAAACGTCACAGCTGCTCTCGAGCAACTGCTGGTTTAGTGCGGCGATTTCGAGGTCATCGCTCAATTCGCACACGCTATGCGGACCGGCTCGCGATGTAATTATTGCTAACATACAGGGAGTTTCTGGATCAGGGAATACCCTTACGTGTTTTTTCGGGGCCGTCTAGTTGACAATGCTGGCTCGGATTACGGAGAAGGAAGTACAAGGCAGTTGCCGATAGCTCGGGTGCCCCACTCATTCGCGGTTTTCGAATGAGTGGGTTTTCGCAGGACGGCGCTCAGTCCGTTATCCTTACCGTGTTGCCATGCTTTCCGACCAAGCCATCCTGCGCCACATCGAACGTCAGCCGCACCGCTCCGCCGGATACAAGCAGCTCATCCGCGAGCTTAACCTGCGCGGCGAGGAACGCCGGCAACTGGCGGATCGGCTTGCGGCACTGGTTAAGAGCGCTCGCCTGATCGAAACCGGCCGCGACCGCTACAGCCTGGCCGAGCATGTCGCCAGCCGCCAGAATCTCATCGCCGGCCGGCTCACCATGCATCGCGACGGCTACGGCTTCGTCATCC
>JASHXK010000584.1 GCA_030043575.1 Terriglobales bacterium | reverse complement strand
AGGGGCTAGGCTGCAGAAGCGCACAACGAGGACTGTTCATCAATCGAATCAATCAATTATCAGCGAATCGCATCCTGCATGGCAAGGCGCAGCTGCTCGCGCCAGTCGGGCATTTTGATCCCGAACGTCTGCTGCACCTTGGCATTGGAGAGCACCGAATTGCGTGGCCGACGCGCCGGCGTTTGGTATTGATCGCTAGTGATGTGGACCACTCGCTTCGCTTTGAGCGGCGCGCTGAATTCTCCCGTATCGGCCGGCCACGAACAGCAATCGTCATACTCGGCCATGATAGCTTCCGCAAACTCGGCCCATGAGGTGCGGCCCGCAGCCGTGAGATGAAACAGACCGGTCGGCCAGTGGTCGCTCCCGCTCTTCTGCTCCAGGCAACGAGCCAGAATGATGGTCGTCGCCTCGGCGATGCTTCGTGCCCAGGTCGGCGCGCCATATTGATCGGAGACCATACGCAGCTCGTCGCGCTCCCGCGCCAAGCGGAGCACGGTGCGAAGGAAGTTCTTGCCCCGCGTGTCATACACCCACGTGCTGCGCAGGATGATGTACGGACATCCGCTCTCGATAATCCCTCGCTCGCCATCAAGCTTGGTCTGCCCGTAGACATTCAACGGCCGTGTGGGATCGTCCTCGTTGTACGGGGTATCGAGCGGCCTGTCGCCATCGAAGACGTAGTCGGTTGAGTAATGCACCAGAAGCCCGCGGCTCTTCGCCAGCTCCTGTGCCATCCGCGACGGAGCAGTCGCGTTAATGGCCAGCGCCAACTCAGGCTCGCTCTCGGCCTTGTCGACCGCGGTGTAGGCTGCAGCGTTCACCAGAATGTCAGGAGCCAAGTCTCGTATGGCGCTCGCCACGCTATCCAAGTCTGCCAAGTCCAACTGTTCACGGGTCAGCGCGGTCACGTCGCCTAGCGGCCCGAGCGTGCGCTGCAGATTCCAGCCGACCTGGCCATTCGCACCGGTGATCAGCAGTCGCAGGCTCGGGGCGCCTGGGGTTGGCACGATGGAGTGAAGGCTCATGGCTGGTAGCGCGGGAGCTGGTCTTGCGGGATTTTTGCCAGCGGAAGGTAGCGCTTGTCTTTCTCAGACAATATGGGCTCGGGCATGTCCCAATCGATGCCGATATCAGGATCGTTCCACAGCACGCCGCGATCGTCGCTGCTGTCAAAGTAGTCGCTGCACTTGTACAGAAAATCGGCTTTCTCCGATCGCACGACAAAGCCGTGCGCGAACCCCTGGGGAATGTAAATCTGGGTATGGTTCTCGCCGGAAAGCAGCACGCTTACCCACTTGCCGAAGTTGGGCGAGCCCAGGCGAACATCGACTGCGATGTCCAGCACTTCGCCCTGCACCACGCGGCAGATCTTGGCCTGCGGGTTGCGAAGCTGGTAGTGCAATCCTCGCAGCACGCCGCGCGAAGAGTGCGAGTGATTGTCCTGCACGAAGGTCTCGTGAATGCCTGCGTCCGCGAGAACGTTCTCACGGTACGTCTCCATGAAGAAGCCGCGCGGATCCTGGAAGACACGTGGCTTGATCAGCCGGACTCCGGGAAGTGAGGTTTCGATAATTTGCAAGTTCTTGTTCTCGGCTACAACGGTAGTCGACATGCGATAGTCATCCTGGGTCGAAGGTAGAGCTGGCTTTTCAGGCCAGCGTCCAGGCCGCTTATTTCCTCTCCTGATTCGGCTTTAAGCCGACGACAGAACACTGGCGTTAACAATTTTTCAGCAGCCGGTTTCGCCGGCGCCATCGTCCTGCCGCGCCCGCACGATTATAATTCGTCCTTCCCGAAACTATGCATTGCACGGCGATTGTCGTGACTTATAACTCCGGCGAGAGCATCGGGCCGTGCCTGGAAGGGCTCACGCGCGAGGATTGCGAGATCGTCGTGGTCGATAACGCCTCGGCCGACGACACCGTTCGCCGGGTTGAGGAGTTCGTTGCCTGGCATCCGGTTCGCCTCATTGCCAACCAGCAGAATCTCGGCTTCGCAGCCGCTGTCAATCAGGGCGCGCGCGAGGTGACTGGCGACGTGCTGCTGATCCTCAATCCCGATGCCATCGCCGAACCGGGAGCTGTGGCAGCGCTTCTGAACTGCCTGCAAACAACTCAGGCTGCTGCTGTCGGCGGTGCGCTGCTGGCTAGCGACGGCCAGCCGGATCGAGGTTTCGCCTTTCGCAGGCTGCCCACGCTCTGGGCGCTGGTCTTTGAGGCAACACTGATCAATCAGCTCTGGCCGGGGAATCCGGTAAATCGCCGCTATCGATGCCTGGACGCAGATTATTCGCAACCGCAAGAAGTCGAACAGCCCGCGGGAGCATGCCTGGCCATAACCCACACACTTTGGGACAAGCTCGGCGGCTTCGATGAGCGGTTCTTTCCCGTCTGGTTCGAAGATGTCGATCTGTGCAAACGCCTGCGGGATGCGGGCGGGCGGATCTTCTATTGCCCGGGGGCGCGATTCCGTCATGCCGGAGCTCACAGCGTGGGACAGCTATCGTTTCGCCATCGGCAGCTGTTCTGGTACAACAACATGCTGCAGTACGCGCGAAGGCATTTTTCCAAGTCGCAGGTTCTTATGTTGCGGCTGGCGATTGTCAAAGGAATGTTCTTCCGGTCAATCGCCGCTTTGTTTGGCGCGCGAAAAGCACCGTTGAAGGAAAGCTTGGGCGCTTACTGGGCAGTGATACGAAGCGTCCTATAGACTGCAGAGCAGACATTGGCAGCGTCTCGACCCGGAATGCGGTTCGTGCATCCCACCGGCCGCAAAATCATCAAACCTTTTGCTTGCCCGTTAGTCTGATGACTTTGATGCGAACATCGAAATCAACCGGCCGATCTGCCTCTCATCGCGGTTGCGGCTCTGGCGTTCTATGCCGATGCTGTTCGCCGGAGACGATCGCGTGATCCCCGACTGTATCTCCTTCGGGTCCATTCCTCACACCACGAAAATCTTCAGCGATTTCCTTTCTTATTCCTCAGATGCCCGCAAATTCTTTCCAACGCAGCCGGATGCGGCACACATAGCAGCCTTCGCCAAGTCGGTTCCGCGCGATCTGCAGCGGCAAGCGGCCGTAGCCGATGTCCTGGCGAAGCAGAACCGCTCCTTCGGCGCTTCGGAGGCGACGCTTCGCAACATCGAACGTCTGCGTAAGGGAGCGTTTGCTGTCGTCACCGGCCAGCAGGTGGGACTGTTCGGCGGACCGGCGCTGGCGTTGTTCAAGGTCGCTTCCGCGCTGGCACTGACGAAGCAGGTGCAAGCACTGGGAGTGGAGTGCGTGCCGGTGTTCTGGCTGGCCAGCGAGGATCACGATCTGGCCGAGGTAAACCAGGCGCTGCTGCTTACGCCGGATTTGCAACTGGCTCCCTTCGCGGCTAAGACCGGCGGTGTCGAAGGCGCGCCGGTGGCGTCGATTCGCTTCACCGCAGGGACGAACGATTTGGTCGCGCGTGCTGCGGAGCTGCTGGGCGACTCGCTTGCCGCCGATTATTTGCGCGAGAGTTACGCGGAAGGAACGAGTTTTTCCGACGCCTACGCCAAGCTCTATGCCCGCCTGTTCGGCGTGCACGGGCTGATCCTGCTCACGCCTTCCGATGCCGAGCTTCACCGGATCGCTACGCCGTTGTTTGTGGATGCAGGGCGCCGTGCTGATGAGCTGGATGATGCCATCCTGGCGCAAAACCGCGAATTGCTGGCCGCTGGATATCACGAGCAAGTGAAGGTCACAGGCGAATCGACACCGCTGTTCGCGCTGGTCGGGGGAGGTCGTGTTCCGGTGCATCGCGCCAATGGCCGGTTCAAGATTGGCCGCGAGATTGTTTCCAGCGAGGAACTGCAACGCCGCATCGAGACTGCTCCGGAG
>JASHXK010000583.1 GCA_030043575.1 Terriglobales bacterium | reverse complement strand
TTGTAGTCGTTGGCGACGGTGATCTGATCGTTGGCGTCGATCTGGTAATCCTGCCGCGGCCCGTCGAAGTTGCCCTTGGCAGCGTTGACGCTGGTGTTGATCAGCGCCGTGCGCACATCCTCCATGTTGATCCCATAAGAAGACAGTGCGACGGGATTGACCTGAATGCGGATCGCCGGCTTCTGTCCGCCGCTGATGCTGACCAGGCCGATGCCGGGGAGTTGGGAGATCTTGGGAGCCAGCCGCGTGTCGACCAGGTCCTCGACTTGCGACAGCGGCATTGTTGCGGAGGTGATCGCCAGCGTCAGGATCGGAGCATCCGCCGGATTGGTCTTGCTGTAGATCGGCGGCACCGGCAAATCGGCGGGAAGAAAACTTTGCGCCGCATTGATGGCTGACTGTACTTCTTCTTCTGCAATGTCGATGCCGAGCGAGAGATTAAACTGCAGCACGATGACTGACACGCCGCCGGCGCTGGTCGAAGTCATCTGGCTGAGACCCTGCATCTCGCCGAACTGGCGTTCCAGCGGGGCGGTCACGGTACTCGCCATCACGTCCGGGCTGGCCCCGGGATACAACGTGAGCACCGAAATGGTGGGATAGTCCACTTGCGGCAGCGCCGAAACCGGCAGCTGCGTATAGGCCACCACGCCAGCCAGCAGAATGGCAGCCATCAACAGGGACGTAGCCACCGGGCGCAGAATAAACGGGCGCGACGGGCTGGCACTCATGGAACGTTAGCCTCGTCGCCTGAGTTCGACGGCAGCTTGGTCTTGGAGATCGTGATCTTCGAGCCGTTCTGCAATTTCTCGAAGCTGCTGTCCGCTACGACGTCTCCGGCGTTGATGCCCTGTACGGCAGTCGTTCCGGCGTCAGAGACTCCGGTCTTCACGTTAACGATCTTCGCCTGGTTGTTCTGGATCACATAAACGAAGGCAACGTCGCCGTTATGCTGCACGGCGGAAGCAGGAATCAGCACCTGATTCTGCAGCGTTTTCACCTTCAGCCGGGTATTGACGAACAGGTTGGGAAACAGCCCCAGGTTTTGATTCTGAAAGGTGGCGCGCAGCTTGACCGTCCCGGTTGCGGTGTCGATCTGGTTGTCCATAGTGGTGAGCTCGCCGTTGGCGATCTGCTTGGTCATCTGGCGGTCCCACGCTTCCACCGGCAGCTTGGCGCCGTGCTGCGTCTCAGCCACGACTTCGTCCAGATTGTCTTCCGCGAGGGTGAAAACTACGGTAATGGGCTGGAGCTGCGTGATGACGAGCAGCGCCGTCGTTCCGTTGGCAGTTACAAGATTTCCGGGATCAACCAGACGCAACCCGACGCGCCCATTGATGGGCGAGGTGATGTGGCAATACTCCACCTGAACTTTGTCGTATTGCAGCGTGCCTTGATCGTTCTTAACCGTGCCCTCGTACTGCAAGACCAGCTTTTCCTGATCTTCCAGCGTCTGGCGGGGAATGGCATTGCGCTTCCAGGCGTCCTGATAGCGCGCCAGGTCCATCTTGGCCTCGGCCAGCAGATTCTGATCGCGCTCCAGCGCACCTTCGGCCTGCACCACTTGAGCTTCATAGGGACGCGCGTCCAGATCGATGAGGGCATCGCCTTTGTGCACCAGCTGGCCTTCGCGATAGTGGACCTGGGTGATGGTCCCGGTCACCTGCGCGGTGATGGAATCGGTGTAAACCGGAGTGACCGTTCCGATCGCCTCGAGATAAACGCCGATACTTCCCAGCTTGGCGGTCGCCGTGGTCACGGGGACTGCGCCCGTCATCGCATGACGCCCGCCCGCCGGTGCTGTAGGGGCTGCTGCACCGTGGCGCAGCACGACATAAAACAGCAGCGCGAAGAGCAGCAGGACGATGAGCCAGATCCAGCGATGGCGTCGTTTGGGTGTCTCCGGAGGCAGCCGATGGTCGGGTGGAATCTGGGCGGCGTTGTCGTTTGTGACGGTTCGACTTTCGTGCGTTTTTTCTTGCATGAGCTTTCGGAGGCGCACTGAGTGCGACGATCAGTTCTCCTCAGGAATGATTGGAGCCGCTACGTAACCCAAGTCCATTGGCCCTCCTGCCCTCTTGAATTCCCATCGTTGGCGTGTCGCACCTCGCGACCTATCACGTCAGCCTTTAAAGGCAGGTTAGATGCGAATTCACGGCTCAATTGCTCGATTGTATGATGCGGAGTAGTCGCTCGATGGGGCAGAGAGCTTTCGTTGCAAATCGTTGCAAATCTTTACGAAGCGCTCTTCGGTTCAAAAAGCGGCGCTGGATCGAATGGTTGGGCTACGCCTTGGTGCTCACTCGGAACGGCGCCGAGGCTGAGTTGTTCCTGCGAACTACAGGCCGAGGTCACTTAATCCTGGGTGGTCATCGGGACGCCGCCCGAGCACCCAGTGATACTTGCGCTCTGATTCCGGAATTGGCAGGTCATTGATCGACGCCAACCGTACAGCCATGAGCCCATCGTCATGGAACTCCCAGTTTTCATTGCCGTAGGAGCGATACCAGTGACCTGAATCGTCGTGCCACTCGTAGGCGAAGCGCACGGCGATGCGGTTTCCGGTAAACGCCCAGAGCTCCTTGATCAGCCGATAGTCCAATTCCTTTGTCCACTTGCGAGAGAGAAAGGCGATGATTTCGTTTCGTCCATGGAGGAACTCCGAGCGATTTCGCCACCGCGAGTCGATCGCATATGCCAAAGCTACTTTTCCTGGGTCGCGAGTGTTCCAGCCATCTTCGGCGAGGCGCACCTTTTGAATTGCGCTCTCGCGAGTAAACGGAGGTAGCGGCGGACGGGTTGGGATGGTTGCGGTTGCCATGATTTTT
>JASHXK010000582.1 GCA_030043575.1 Terriglobales bacterium | reverse complement strand
AACAACTTCATTAAGAAAGCTGCCGACCTAGGTGCCGTACCATATGAGACGAAGGAAGGCAGCTTCGAGCTTCGCTTTCCCGAAGACATTCAAAAGTCCGAACATCCGGCCCACGATGATCGTCGCGACGAGATTCACAAGATTTACGAGGAGGTTCTAGGTCCTTGCCATATCTCGTTTGCCGAGTTTCATGATCGGACAAGGCTCGTAAACTTCTTGTGTTCCGTGCTCGAAGACACGGATGATTCAAACTTGCCAGCACAATAGCCGCAACTCCTCTATCTTGGGCAGGTTGTTATTTACCCAATTTCCACCAACTCCGCAATCTTCGCCTGCCACTCGCGCGGGCCGCTCTCGTGAACGGAGTTGCCGTTCACATCGACGGCGACCATCACCGGCATGTCTTCCACTTCGAACTCGTAGATGGCTTCCATGCCGAGATCGTGGAAGGCCAGCACGCGCGACTTCTTGATGGCCTTCGAGACGAGATAGGCCGCGCCGCCGACGGCCATCAGGTAAACCGCTTTGTGATCGCGGATGGCTTCGATCGCGGCCGGACCGCGCTCGGACTTGCCGATCATGCCGAGCAGATTGGTTTCCTTCAACATCTGGCGGGTGAACTTGTCCATGCGCGTAGCCGTGGTGGGACCGGCAGGGCCGACTACCTCCTCGCGCACCGGATCGACCGGGCCGACGTAATAGATGAAGCGGTTATTAAGGTCGACCGGCAGCGCTTCTTTCTTGTGGAGCATCTCGGTCATGCGCTTGTGGGCGGCGTCGCGGCCGGTGAGCATCTTGCCGTTGAGCAGCAGCACTTCGCCGGGCTTCCAAGTGGCGACTTCCTCGCGCGTGACCGTGTCGAGATTCACGCGCCGCGCGTTGACCGGATTGTAGGTGAGCGTCGGCCAGTCTTCGAGTGAAGGCGGTTCGAGCGCAACCGGACCGCTGCCGTCGAGCACGAAGTGCGCGTGGCGAGTCGCAGCGCAGTTGGGAATCATCGCGATCGGCAGATTGGCGGCGTGCGTCGGATAGTCGCTTACTTTGATATCGAGAACGGTGGTTAGTCCGCCGAGTCCCTGCGCACCAATGCCCAGCTGATTGATCTTCTTGTAAAGTTCGACGCGCAGCTTCTCCGCCGTCGTCTTCGGCCCACGCTCGATCAGCTCCTGGATGTCGATAGGCTCCATCAACGATTCCTTCGCCAGCAGCATCGCTTTCTCGGCTGTGCCGCCGATGCCGATGCCGATGATTCCCGGCGGACACCAGCCCGCACCCATGGTCGGAACGGTTTTCAAAACCCACTCGACGATGGAATCGGACGGATTCAGCATGGCGAACTTCGACTTTGCTTCAGAGCCGCCGCCCTTGGCCGCTACTAGTACTTCCAGTTTGTCGCCGGGCACGATGGTCATGTTGATGACCGCGGGCGTGTTGTCCTTGGTGTTCTTGCGAGCGCCTGCCGGGTCGGCGAGAATGCTGGCGCGCAGCGTATTGTGCTCGTGCTGATAGGCGCGGCGCACTCCCTCATTCACCATGTCCTCGACGCTCATGGTCGCGTCCCAGCGAACGTCCATCCCGACCTTCAGGAAGACGGTCACGATGCCGGTGTCCTGACAGATCGGCCGATGGCCTTCAGCGCACATGCGCGAATTGATCAGGATCTGCGCCATGGCATCGCGCGCGGCGGGCGACTGCTCCTTCTCGTAGGCCGCCGCCATGTGCTTGATGAAATCGACCGGGTGGTAATACGAAATGAACTGCAGCGCGTCAGCTACACTCTGAATGAGATCTTCTTGTTTGATGATAGTCATGACAACCTGCACAATACGTTATTTCACCACAGAGACACAGAGGGCACAGAGAATCGCATCGTAGCGACCTACGGCTCGAACTGCGTGCCCCAGCGAAAACTGCGGCCCTGCGGCAACCGAAGATTATACCGTTCCCGATAAACATCGATTTGTGATTTACGACCGCTACTAATGTTTACCGCCGGACTCCGAGATCAAGATCGATAGCCACGGGTTGCAACCATCATTTCATCCGCTTTTGACCGGCTGTTCACCATCACATGGGTGGAAATCCGCACTTTCTACGTTGACTGCAGCGGCAACTTCGCCGCATCGCGGCCGAGACGAGTCCGAAGCCAACCAGCCTCGAACTCGTCGCGAATCAAACCGGAGAGGCGGCCGCGCATGGTGGTCGGCTCTCTTCATTTTGAGCGACGCATTCGGCAAACGGGCGACAAAATCGTATAGAGTAATGCGACAGGGGGTGGCAAGTGAGTGTTGCACACGCGCACCACGGTCACGACACGCAAACATTACCCGAGCTGTCGTACGAATCCTGGAAAGATACTCAGGCGACGCTGCACCGGTGGACACAGGTGGTCGGTAAGGTGCGCCTGGCATTGACGCCGCTGGTCAATCATTGGTGGAATGTACCGCTCTACGTCACGGCTCGCGGGCTGACGACTTCAGTGATGCCGTATGAACACGGCGACGTGGAGATATGGTTCGACTTCATTGATCA
>JASHXK010000581.1 GCA_030043575.1 Terriglobales bacterium | reverse complement strand
ATCGAGATCACCCACTTGGGGTCGGGCATCTGATCGTAGATGCGTTTGACCACCGGCGCCATCTTCAACGTCACCGTGCCGGCGACGATCATCAGATCGCTCTGCCGCGGGCTGGGACGGAAGACTTCAGAGCCAAAGCGCGCGATATCGAAGCGCGAGGTGGAAGCGGCGATCATCTCGATGGCGCAGCAAGCCAGGCCGAAGGTCATGGGCCAAATTGCGGACTTACGCGCCCAATTGAAGACGTAGTCGACCGTGGTAACAAGAAAATTCTTTTCGAATTTATTTTCAATCCAGCCCATGCAGTACCTTCTTTTCGCCTTGCAGGGATCTGCGGTTACCCATTCATCTTCGCCGATCCCTGTACCAAGGGGCTGTGACGGGCGTCACAGGCCCTAAAAGCTGAGTCTAGGCCCCATTGGCGGTGACTTCAAGCGGATACGTCTCGGGGATAGATCGGCCCTTGCAACCTCATAGCCAGGCAACCCGCCTGCATCCAACTTAGGTGAAGGTGTGGGCTCGCCACGGCTCCGCCGCGTCGCCACAAACTGGGTTCGCAGCTAAATTGACACCGCGTCCCGTGTCCGCTACGATACGCCCTTGTGTCGAAGCGTGGGGTTCTCGATCCCTCTCTGCCGGCCGTGCAGCGGGGTGCCAAGTTCGAGGAAGCTTCGACGGTTCCGCACTCTCCATTCTGAAGAACCTTCATGGAACGTGTACCAACCGTCTCAGGAACGGCGAACCTGCTCGACATCCTTGACCGGGTGTTGGACAAGGGGTTGGTGATAGCCGGTGACGTCCGGATATCGCTGGCCAACGTGGAGCTGCTCACCATCAGGATTCGCCTTTTGGTGTGCTCCGTCGACAAGGCGGAGGAGATCGGGCTGAACTGGTGGAAGTTCGATCCCAACCTTACTCATCCCGCCGGTCTGCCGGCGGCTCAGCGTACGCGATTGCCGCGTGCGGGACCGGGGGCGGAATTGCGGGCTCCGGCAGCGCCCGCCAAGGCGGCAGCAAAGACCAGCGGAAAGAGCAAGAATCGCAAGAGGACTCAGGGATAAAGATCGGCAGGAGGATCTGCAATGGCGGTTGAACGAGTTTCGGGCGGTTCGAGTCTGATCGATGTACTTGATCGGGTCCTGGATAAAGGCATCGTGATCGACGCCTGGGTGCGCATTTCCCTCGTCGGCATCGACCTGATCACGGTAGAGGCGCGCGTCGTAGTGGCATCCATCGATACCTATTTGAAGTACGCCGACGCGGTGGGACTCACCGGACTGGTTTCCCGTCCGCAGTTGGGACCGGGCGAGGAAGAAGAGATTACCACGGTGGAAACGACGCGCCGGCCGGTCCACAGGCGGCGACCGGTGCGGGCGTAGAGGGGATCGATACCCAGGAGAGTGGTCGTGGCTTCCCCCCAGATGCGAGTGCGCTCCGACACTCCCGACCTGAGCGGGCGGAATCGGCGCTCTGCGCTCCGCTTGCTCGGCATGGAGCGGAGCGAAGAGATCTTCCCCGTGCTGCTGGAGGAGATCGTCAGCCTGGGTTATCCCCGCGCCCTGGTTACGCGAGTCAACTTCGAGACCTCCGAGATCACCCCCATCGCTTCCCTCAACTACTCGAAGAATACGGTGCAGCGCTTCCGTAACTCGCTGTTTGCGATCGAGAGGCCACAGGTGCGGGTGCTGCATTCGCAGGAGCCGGAGTTCGTGGCCGGTCGCGGCAGGAATGGCTCCGGCCACTACTACCATCCCCTGATTTACCGCAATCGTACGGCCTGCTGGGAGGCCGAACGCGCTCGCGGCCGTAAGTGCATAGCGGTGGAAAATTTCAACGGCAGGCTGCGATTACAGTTGCAGGACCAGGTGTGCAGCATTTGCGAGATGCGGGCCTATGCGGCGATGGTGATCACCGAGGTACCGCCGGACACGACGCCGGGGGAAATCGCGGAATTGCGCGCCCTGATCGAGCTGGCAAACCGTTATCTGTCGCGGCTGTTCAAGGTTGAGCACTACCATAACCGCATGGTCGACATGGAGACGATCATCACCCAGATGCAAACGGTTATGGAGAGCATGACGGATCCGGTGATCCTCACCGATCCGCAACACCGGGTGATCACGCAGAATAAAGCAGCCGAGCGCTACTTCCGTCTTCCCGATGACGTTAGCGAGGGCCGCGTCCGCGCCGTCGAGTTGAACAACCTACTGTTTTCGGCGGCGCTGTCATCAATGGCCGTGTCCGGCAACGACTCGTCGCGCGACATGACCCTGGTGGATGCGATTGAAGGCGATGAAGTGTTGTTCGAGGCGGTGTCGGCGCCCAGCTTTGCGCCCGATGGCCGCCGCACTGGCATGGTCAGCGTGCTGCGCGATGTGACCGACTTGCGACGGGCCGACGAGGAGTTACGCGCCAATTACGACAAGCTGCGCCAGGCCGAAGAAGTCGTGCGGCAGGACCGCGATCGTTTGAATCTGGTCATCGAGAACGTCGGCGATCCCATCGTGGTTTGCGACCGCGACGCTAAAGTCGCACTGCTCGATCCGCGCGCCCAGGAGTTACTGGGCTCGGAGAAAGTCCGCACCGCCATGCACGTGCGCAATCAGGCGATCCTGGATGCTTACATCACGCAGTTCACCTACTCTTTCTCCGATCGCGACACCACGCCCATCCGGCTGGTGAATCCGGACACCGGGCTGGAAGTGGAATACGACGCGCGCTCCGGCAAGATTTACGACGAGCGCGGCCTGGTGGCTTATACGGTTACGGTGCTGCGCGACCTGACTGCAGTTCGCCGGCTGGAGCAGATGAAGCTGGAGCGGCGCATGCTGGAGATGGAGAAGTTTGCGGCGGCCGGCCGGCTCGCCGGGAC
>JASHXK010000580.1 GCA_030043575.1 Terriglobales bacterium | reverse complement strand
GGAATCAGACGGCGGATCATGATGCAACGATCATAATCCCAGCGGCCGCTTGTGCATGGGCTTGCAGAGCGCAATCTAGTTCGCGAAGACTAAGAGCTCATCTGACAGCAGACAACCGCCTCCAAAACAAAAGCGGCCCACCTCCAAACGGGCCGCTTCGTTACGAAGACGCCGGCCCCCGACCGGCATCCTCAATCTCGACTTGTGAATTACTGTGCCGGAGCCTCCGGTGCGGCCTGCGAGCCGTTCGCCAGGCGCTCGTTGATCTGCGTGATCTCATTCTGCCGCAGTGTCTCGGCAGTCGCCTTTTGCTGCGCCGTCAGAACCTGGTTGTAGATCTGGCTCTTCAGCGATTCGCGCTGTACCGCCAGCTGCGCCATGATCTGCGCCTGCTGACTGGCGATCCCTTGGACCGTAGTCTGGTTGAATGCGCCGTTGGCGGTCGCGTTCAGCATCTGGACGTGGAGCTGTTCCAGCTGCTGAAACAGCGGTTTAATGGTGGCCCGCTGCGCCTCGCGCAGAGTTTTGATCTGCGCCTTCTGCGCCGAGGTCAGGTTCAACAAGGCCGCCATGTGTCCGTCAAAACCACCATGTCCACCGAATCCACCTGGACCTTGCGCATAGGAAAGCGCTCCCGTGCCGCACAGCATCAGCGCCAGCAAGGCAACGCCGCAAAACTTCATTTTCATATCTTCTCCTTCTCGACAGTTCGTCTGTCTTTTCAAACGTTAGAACCCTGATGTCGGCGGTTCCACGGTAAAGTCTGGTAACGCGTCCGTTAAGTTTTGTGAAAACCTGCCGCTTCAAACCAACAGGCCAGACGCTCCCAAACTTCGCTAACTATTCCGCCCAGAAACAGAGGAAGTTCCGCCAAAATAACAAAACGCCACGGCGCGAACCGTGGCGTTGGACGAGCGCAGCGTGCTGCGGAGCTGCGAAGACTAGCGGACCGAAACCGCCTCAGCTGTGGTCACCGAGACTGCTTTTTTTTCCCCCACCTCATCGAGGTGCAGGTGCTTGGTCTCGGGCGAGAAGAGCAGGCTGGCGAAGGTCATGATCGAGCCGACCGTCAACACGACTGCCGGCGACAGCCAGATGTCCTTGCCTTCGATGGCGCGAACGAACGGAATGTTGTGCGCCCACAGCGTGTAGATGGGAAACCACGCGCCGATAATCGCACCGGCCGAGTAGCCGAAACCCACGCCGGCCGCACGCCGCTTGGTGGGGAAGCGCTCGCAGAGATACGCAGGAACGATGCCCCAAGCCAGCTTCAGCATGCCGGCCATGCAGCAGCCAACAACCGCCATCCAAAGGTTACGCTCCAGCGCGGCATGGTAGAGCACGTAGTAAACGGGAACGCCGAAGACGACCAGAAACACGCAATACCACTGCGTCAGAATCTTGCGGCCCGTCTTGTCGGAAAGCCAGCCGTAGAAGTTGTACCCCAGGAACGACAGGAACAGCGCAAAGCCGTAAATCAGGCTGTATTGCGTGGTGCCGAAACCGCGCCCGTCGAGGGTGAGAATCTTCGGCAGAAAGCCGTAAACCGAATAATCGGTCAGGAACAGACCTGCCATGAAGAAGAAGACTTGCAAGAAGTCCCACAATTGGGGTGGTACGAACAGCGTGAGGAAAGGCGCCTTGACGATTTTTCCCGCCGCCTTGGTCTTTTCGAACTCCGGGGACTCCTGCAGATTGTTCCGGATCCACAAGGCGAAAAGAACGGGAACCACGCCGGTGATGAACGCGATGCGCCAGCCATAGTGAAGCAGAATCTCCTTGCCACAGAGGTAGGAGATGAGCGCAAAGACCAGCGACGCCAGTACGTAGCCCAGGGGGAAACCAGACTGAATGAATCCGCCGATGGCGCCACGCTTCCGCTGCGGAGCATATTCGATGGCGAAGGTGTGACCCACGGCATACTCACCACCAAAGAAGATGCCCATGAACAGGCGCAGCACGCAATAAAGGACGTAGGAAAGGATGCCCGCCTGTGCGTACGTGGGAAGCAAGCCGGAAAGCACCGACATCACGCCCACGCCGCCGATGGTGAACAGCAACAGGAAGCGACGCCCAATCTTGTCGGCGTAAGCTCCAAAGAAAGCGGAGCCGATGGGCCGCGCGGCCATGGTAATCGAATAGCCGAGCACGACAGCAATGTATTGCCAAAGCTGACTGCCTTTGGGTGAGATGAAGACCTTGCCGAGGATAGGAGCCATGACGATGACCATCGCCATGTCATAGGCATCCAACCCGAATCCCAAAAACTGGGATGTCATGGCCATCTTGGTTTGCTTGGAAAGTTGCTGCTCCGCCATAGGAAACTCCTGGAAGAGGAATATGGGCCGCGATGGATGCAACATTTATCACAGTCGCGCAAGAAACATCGCGACCTGTGTCACGCATGGTTGTGACATTCGAACATCTTGCTTGTGCCTCACAATTCTCAGCTGCCGCATGACACGACGTTCAGCCGCGTCCAGCATCCGGCAATCTACCCGGCACAAGGCTTGATCCCACCTAAGTTGTAGTTGTTCATCGACTTCCGCGAGCCTTAATTCGACGAGGGCTAACTGGCGTGATTTGCGCCACATCGCTCTGGGTGATCACGCAGGTGTTGTGATTTTAATCACCAAGAGTCGTGAGCCATGACCACGTGCTGACCTCTTTCCTCCCCGTACATTTCCAGCCAAGGCCAATTCATGGTTGGGACGCCATTGTTTGTCCTGGTGACACCAGGCGTAGGACCTGGGCCCGAATTGGGCTGATTTCTTTGCGGAGGCGAGGATGCGAGATTCTTTCCGGTCATTTGTCGTACTACTGGCCGCTATCGCATGCCTGTTGGCGCCAGCAGCCCTATGGGCCGCAGACACCAATGGTGCGACAACAGCGAATCCAGCGAACACGGCTGCTGAGGCAGCTACCCCCACCGGTCCCAGCGTCGCCGGGGCCACCAACAGTGCAACCTTACTGGACCTTCTGGTTAAGAAAGGAATACTCACACCTACGGAGGCCAACAGCCTACGCAGTGCCCCCGGCGGTGCAGGTATGGATCAGCTACTGATCCTGCTTAAGTCCAAAGGTCTGGTCAGCGACTCGGAGATGAATGAAGTGAAGGCTGCGGCAGAATCCGAGAGCGCGCATTTTCTGATCGACAGCGAATCGGGGGGTGTACCCTCGGCGAACCTGATCTCCGGTCAGGCAACACCGCAGACCAAACCGGCCGAAACCGGACCGACCGTAGTTCCGGCGATCGCGCCTCTGCGGGTGCTGCCGGTCGATCCACCGGCCAAGGATGCCTTGGCTGGCGGGTTAAAGCTCGGCTCGGGTGCGCGGATGATGCCTTACGGCTTCATCAAGTCCACCGCGGCGTACGATTCCTATAACCCTTACGGTGATGACTTCATCAAGCCGCTGTTCCTGGCGGGCGGCACCAATTCCGCTCCCGGCGGCAACCCCGAGTTTCACTTGAAGGCGCGATCCAGTCGTGTTGGATCGAAGTTCGAGTGGCCGGACGTTTCCAAGAACATCACCATTACCGGACAAATCGAAGGCGACTTCGAAGGCAACTTCAGTGAAGCCGATAACCGCAACGTCTCCAGTATTCGCAGCAGTAGTTTCTCCCTACGACTGGCCTACGGGCGAATCGACTGGACCACCAAGCCGAACACCGACATCTTCTTCGAAGCCGGCCAGGATTGGTCGATCTTCGGCTCCAGCGCGCTGATGAACCTGCTGGAGACAACCTTCTTCGGCGCTTATTGGGGCAACGTCTACGAGCGCTCACCCCAGTTCCGTCTGGGATTAGTGCAAAGATTGGGCGGTCAGCGTGACTGGAAGCTCTCCCCTGAGTTCGCCATCATGATGCCGTCGGAGGGCGATCTGCCGGGAAGCCGCATCACCTGCGACGTCACTACCGTTCCGTCAAACAACGTTTGCGACCTTGTCAACCTCGGACTGGCCAGCCAACTTGGCTACGGCGAGCGGGAGGGAGCAGACGCAGCAAAACCTGAGCTGGAATCCAGAGTCGTCTTGCAGTTCCAGCTGGATAAGGCTCCGGGCGTGGTGCCCGCTCAGATTTTGTGGAGCGGATTCTACACCCAACGGCAGGAGAACGTGCTCTCAAGCGGCGTTCCGACCGCCTACACCACCGCGTTTCCTAATGGTGTAAGCCTGAACAGCAACGGCTACGGCAACCAGGTCGCAGTCTCACTCCCCACCCGCTGGGTAACCGTCGTGGCCAGCGGCTACATGGGAGCTGATCTGCGCTTCTTCTTCGGTGGCCAGACCTTGTCCTACTACAACCATGCAGCAGGGCTGACCGCTACGGCTGACGGATTCTCCACCGATTACAACACGGTAGTTTTTGGCACCAACGCTGCCGGCGTTCCCACAGTTGCGCCGCAACTGCCGGTACGTGGCTACGGCGGCTTCGTGCAGGTAGGACTGCCGTTGTCGCGCTGGTTTGACGCTAATCCAAAAGGCAGAAATGCCGGCTGGCAAGCTTACTTCGAATATGGTCTCGACGCTGCTAATGCCAATGACTTCTACCTTGACAAAGACATTGGCGCCGACGGCGGCGGGCCGATCAAGAGCAACATCAAAGCTGCGACGGTCTTCTACAAGATGAATCCCTGGGTCCAGTTCGGCTTTGAAGAGAGCCAGTACAGCAGTTATGCCGTGCCGGCAATCAGCGGGGCTGATGCAGGCGTCTGTAACGTTACCAAGGTTGGCAACAAACCAACCTGCAGTGCGTCTGATTGGCGGACTGAATTCGGGCCAATCTTCACGTTCTAACCAGCCAAGCACCACCTGCAGCATAACGGGCGGACGCGCAAGCGTCCCGCCCGCTTGCAGGTCGAGCGGGCTTTGCAAGCTGCACGGCTGGGATCTATTGACCTCTCGCTGGCGGCCATACGGGTCGTTGACCGGCAGGTCGCCGGCGTAGTATCAAGGGTCCCCACAGCACTGTATCGGAGGATTTGTGTTCAGGACAGTTTGTTTCGCAGTTGCGATACTGGTGTGCACCGCCGGCTTGCAAGCGCAATCGGCCCAGACGTCCGATACCCCTTCGGCTGAGAGCAAGGGCTCTGGGGGCGATACTCTTAAAGGGTGTCTTTCAGCGAGCGACAATCAGTTCATCCTTACCGAAGATGATGGGGCGACCCATCAACTTTCGGGCGCCGCAGGCAAGCTTGGGCGTCAAGTAGGGCGTGAGGTCGAGCTCACCGGCAAGCCTGGCATCAGGAGTGTCGATACCACGTTAGTAAGCGGGGCTTCGACCATCATTGAAAAGCCGGTTTTCGAAGTAAAAACCGTCAAGCGGATAGCGGACACTTGCAAATAGGGTGCCTGCCGGCGGCTTGCCTTGCCAATAGGACGAGGCTGCTGGTAGGCCTGACGGACCGCTATCGAGACGAAACACATTTGTCTTCCCCAAGCCTTGCGATACATAATCGCTCTTGGCCGGGGAGAAAACTCAGGGCGTAAGCCGAAATGGAGGCTATTTGTGCGCAAAGCAACGATTCTTGTCCTAGTGCTCCTGATGTCGGCTGTCTGGCTGCAAGCGCAAGCTGCAGGCCAAGCCGGTCCGAC
>JASHXK010000579.1 GCA_030043575.1 Terriglobales bacterium | reverse complement strand
CCCAGGAGCGGATGCCGTCTCTCCATTCCCAGACGATGACGCCATAGCCGTAGGCCAGGCGGTGCGCCGGCTCCAGCGTGTTAAAGATCTCGTCTGGCCACTCGATGCTGGGCGAGCGCAGAGCGACGCCAATTCGCAGCGCCAGCGCAACTGCGAAGGTGATGATCAGGAAAAAAAGTTGCGCTGCGGGAGCTTTTGGTTTGGTGAGCTCTTCAGATCTGACTTCCGGTGTGG
The DNA here is from genome assembly GCA_030043575.1 of Terriglobales bacterium. Classification (GTDB taxonomy): domain Bacteria; phylum Acidobacteriota; class Terriglobia; order Terriglobales; family Acidobacteriaceae; genus Bog-257. The sequence goes on along the minus strand of JASHXK010000579.1, from coordinate 3,094 downwards.
TCATGTCGAGATTGTTGGTTGCTGGCTCTCGATGGTGCGGCCAGCCGGCGAACTTCACGGTTCATTGCAACGATGCAAGACGATTTGCTGCGAGGATTACTCGGTCCCGAAGCGTCCGTCGATTGTACATCGCCGCGGAGACGGATCGGCCAAGCCGGCCTTGAGGTGGCATCCTAAGGTTGCGTTGATCAGTTATAGCAGAGGTCGGTTTGGTTTCGTTTCTTCGTCTATCAGGCTTGTCCAAAGAAAGGCGTCCTGGAGGAAAAACAGAATTCCCAGAATCGGGTCGAAGACAAACGTCACCCCGTCCAAGAGCCACGCGACCCACGAAGCGGTTTCGGGCTTCCGCTCCATACGCTGTAGGCATTATCGCATGAGCTTTTCGTGGGCCCTAGAACTATAGGACACTATTCTGGAACACGTTACTCTTGCGCCGCAGCCGTCGCGCGTCTGGCCTCGACCCGGCTGCTATGTTCGGCGGCGGAAAGATAGGCTCCGCCTAACAGCAGCATGCCGCTCCCGAATGACCAAAAGATCAGCGTCACCGACACGGAGAATGGCCCATAGACCTCCTGAAAGTTGAGCCATGGTAATGCGAGGATGTAAACGTATTTGGCTGCCTCGGAAATGAGGCCGGTAATAATCGCCGCTGGCAGCACCGCGCGCGCCGGCACCTTGCCGTTCGGCAACAGCCAGTAAATCAGGAAATAAATACCAATCGTCGCCAGCATGGCCGAGGCTTTCATCACCACAGAACCCAAAACATGGAAAACGACATTCTGATCGCTAAGAAACTTGCCGAGCATCCGCAGGTTTTCCGCCGTTAGCGCAATCGAGAGCATAGCCAGGCATCCGCAAGCGAGCGCCAGCCCCAGCGAGACGATCAGGTTCATCAAGTACGAGCGGTTTTTCTTAAAACCCCAGATGCTGTTGAGCGCAACCTCGAGGGGCAGAAAGATTCCGGTCGAAGTGATGAGCAGCATAATGAACGACAGAGCCTGACCTCGGCCTCTGACGCTGGCCAGGAACTGCAGATTGCGAATTACGAAATCCTTGTTGCTCGGCAGGTAATCGCGCAGCAGCTCGAGCACGACGTTGTACATCGCGGGCGAGTGGAAGACGCGATGGATCACCGTCAGCAGCAGGACAATGAATGGGAAGAACGACAAGAGCGAATTGGCGGCCACCGAGAAAGCATAAGTATGCACCTCGGTCTGCATCAGGTAACGCAGGGTCGACCAGCCGTGCCGCCGCAGGCGGTGCGACAAGCTGTAGGTTTCAGGCAGATGCTGGAACAAATCCTGCCGCGTGTCTTCCGCCATCAAGCGGCGCGCAGCCGTTCCCTGGCGCAACGGATTGGGCTCTAAGCTGCTAGCCTCATTGGATTTAGATGGAACTGAAGCGGGCTCTCTTGTTGGTTCAGCTGGGAGGTCCTTGGCTTGGCTCGGAGAGCCATCCTCACCCACGTCGGAGCTGCTACTACCTTGCATCCTCGTCAATCGTATCAGAGGGTGCTAAGGCTCGCTTAGTAACCGCGCCGCATGATCCCGCCCCAAGTTGCAAAGTTTTGCACTGGGAACGCTCGGAAGTTACTGCGAAAGAAACACTTGCCAAAATCGTGAGTTCCTGTAATTATCTTGTGCTGCCCTTCTAGCGGAGGGTAGCTTTCGGTTTGCCGAAACGCGGATTTGGGTTGATGTGTCTGTCTGCAGTTCCATTCACGCATTGCGTAGGTCCCAAGAGCCACCCGTGACGCGACAGTAGTGCTCCGTCATGGTGAGCCCGTGGGCCTTTTTCATTGCAGGAAAAGCTGCCAGCGAGCCGCAACCCTTGTTTCCCGGCGACGTTGAGACGTCTCCCAGGCATGTTCCGAAGCAGACAGCGCGAGCTCATGCCGCGCTGCTGCGTTGACGAGCTTGTTTAGGACGTTCGCGAAGCAGGGGTAATTCACACGTCTAGTTCGAAAGGAGCGGGTTGTGAGAGAGAAAGGTACAGTCAAGTGGTTCAACGGAGCCAAAGGTTACGGATTTATTCAGCGGTCCACTGGCGAGGACGTATTCGTTCATTTTTCAGCGATCCAGGAGAACGGATACCGCAGCTTAAACGAGGGCGAGACCGTGGAGTTCGACCTCACCAAAGGACCGAAGGGCTTCCAGGCCGCCAACGTCGTGCGCGTTTAGACGTCTCCGCCACGTGGAAGTCTGAATCCCTGGCGCCAAGTGGGATTCAGCCTCCGGGTCACCGGCCAAGACCACTGAACCCTCCCTTTGCGGGAGGGTTTCTCTCTTTTGGCTTGTTTACGCGCTCACCGCGAGATTCGCCGGACAATTCTCCACCGACAGGGCCGCAATCTTTTCGATCGCCCGATCGACCGATTGTTGTGCCGCATCCCCGCCGAGCGACTGCTTGTCAGCTTCGATGATCGTGATATCTTTCAGGCCAATGAAGTTCAGCATGTGCCGCAAGTAGGGAATTTGGAAATCCGCAGGAGATCCCGCGCCGTAAACGCCGCCTCTGGTCACGACCACCAGCACGTTCTTGGTCGACGGAAGCAAACCCTTGGGCCCAGTTTCGCCATAGCTGAAGGTCTTGCCGGCTCGGGTGACCAGGTCGATCCAGGCCTTCAGCGAAGCTGGAACGGCAAAGTTGTGCATGGGCACGCCCAGGACGATCAAATCGGCCATTTGCAACTCTTCGATTAAAGCATCGGACAGGGTCAGAGTCTTCCGCTGCTCGCTTGTTCTCTTGTCGGCTGGAGTGGTCGTGGCCACGATCCACGCCTCAGTAAGGAACGGGAGTGACCCGCTCGCCAAGTCGCGTTCCACGATCCTGCCATCCGGCTTCTTCGCCAGCCAATCTTCACTAATATGTCGCGTCAGCCGCCGCGACACGGAGTTGCTTCGCGGACTGGAGTTGACAACCAGTAGAGTGTTCATCTCGCACCTCAAATTTGTTTTCACACATAATAAATGTGTTTAAACACATAATATGATGCGGAGACGAACCAGAAGATTCGAAAGTTGCATCTTGCCGATTTTGTGGGGCTTAGCAACCCTCAGCTTCCTGTTCATCCAGAAGCAGCGCGCAAAGCCGG
>JASHXK010000578.1 GCA_030043575.1 Terriglobales bacterium | reverse complement strand
CACTCCTCGGGTGTGATGTCCAGGAAGTTGTGGCGAATGCTGATGCCTGCGTTGTTGATGACGACGTCAAGGCCACCGAGCTCACGCAGGATTTCAGCAACAGCAGCTTGGACCTGGGCGCGATCGGAGACGTCGGCAACGGTGGTGACGATGGCCGGCAATTCGCGGCGCAGCCGTGCGCAACCCTCGGCGTCGCGATCCAGAATAGCAAGGCGCGCGCCCTCTTCGATGAAGCGAGCGGCGGTTGCAGCGCCGATGCCGCTGGCGCCGCCGGTGATGAGAACGCGTTTGTTGTTCAAGCCTCGCATTACTGGGACGAGCGGACGGTACGGCTCAACCGGCGGCTGAAGATCAAGCCTGGCCCCAATTGAGCCTGTCTCCGATGCCTCTTGCCGAAGCAAAGCAGCTCCAAGATACCAAACGCTCCTGCCGATCGAACCTGATAAACTTTTGCGGCACCAGCTATGGCACGCTCAGCAGCCAGCTTGCGGACGCAGTTCTTCGCCGATCCGGAGGGCAAATTCGTACACGATGTCGTTCTTGCGTCCTGCCGGCAACACGGGTCGAAGATTGCGCTAGTCGACACCTCCTGCACGCCGGCGCGCCGCGTCACCTATGGCGCTTATGGTGGGCTGGTGGAGTGCGTGGCGCGCGGACTGGTCGCAGCCGGGATTCGTCCGGGCGAGACGATTGGCATCTTCCTGCCGAACTGTTGGGAGTTCGGTGTGGCCTACCACGCCGCAACCCTAGCCGGTGCGATACCCACAACGCTGAATCCCACCTACCGCGAGCGCGAGGTGCACTATCAGCTCGAGGCGGCCGGTGCGGTGGCGCTCATCAGCGACGGGACGCTGCTGAGCGGCATCAACCTGAGCGGGCTGCCGGCGCTGCGGCACGTGTATACCGTGCGCACGCCCGGATCGAGCGGATCGCTGCAGTTCGATTCGCTGCTGCAAACCACGGCAGGCGTGGCTCTGCCTACTCCCGCGAATGATTCTCGATCTGTCCTGGCTACACTTCCCTTCTCCAGCGGCACCACCGGTCTGCCCAAGGGCGTGATGTTGTCCCATCACAACCTGGTCGCGAATGTCTACCAGACCCTGACCCCCGGCGAGTACGGCGCGTTTACGGAAGACGATGTGATGCTGTGCTTTCTGCCGCTGTACCACATCTACGGGCTGACTGTCGGCTTGAGCCTGGCACTGATTCGCGGCTGCACACTGGTGTTGATGCCGCGCTTCGATTGCGAGCGCTCATTGCAGATCATCCAGGAAGAGTCGGTGACGCAGACGCTGTGCGTGCCGCCGACGCTGCTGGCGTACTGCCAGGCAGCAGAACAGGGAAAGTTTCCGCGCGAGCATCGGCTGCGCTGGGTGAAGTCGGGCGCCGCACCGCTCGCCCCAGAGTTGGCGCGACGATTCACCGCCGCGACCGGTATACCAATTCGTCAAGGTTACGGCATGACAGAAGCATCGCCGGTCACACATCTGGGATTTCTGGCGCCCGAACTGTACCGGCCGGAGTCGGTGGGGATGCCGGTGGCGCAGACCGAATGCCGCGTGGTCGATGAGAAGGACAACGATGTGGCGCCGGGCGAGATTGGCGAACTGGTGATGCGCGGGCCGCAGTTCATGCAGGGCTACTGGAAGTCGCCGGATGCGACCGCGGTGGCGCTGCGCGACGGATGGTACTGGTCAGGCGACATCGTGCGTGTCGATGACGACGGCTTCTACTACGTCGTTGATCGCCGCAAAGAGATGATCAAGTACAAGGGATTCTCCATCGCGCCGGCTGAGGTTGAGAGCGTGATGCTGGAACATGCCGCGGTCGCCGATTGCGGCGTAGTATCGCGGGTGGATGGCGCGGGCGAAGAGATCCCCTGTGCGTTTGTGGTGCTGCGCGACGGCGAACCGTCGAATCAGCAGACCGCGGAGAAGCTGCAGGCATTCGTTGCCGAGCGCCTGACGCATTACAAGATGCCACGCGAAATCCACTTCGTGCAGAAGCTGCCGCGTACCGCGTCGGGAAAGATCCTGCGGCGCGACTTGCGCAAGCTGGTGTAGGCCGACGCCTGCGTGTGACGCCGGCTAAAACGACCTCCAAATAAAGCGGCTACCCAGGACCGCGCTGCGCTCCGTCCTGGGCTAAGTCATTGCCGCACGTACGGCACTCGATTCCTGGGATTCCTGCGTCACCGCCAAAAACGAAAGTCATTTCTCGCGCAGACACGAAGGCCAGCACTGCCAGAGCACGATGAACTCGGAAGGGAGTTCTACACTCCCTTCCGCAGTGTCCAGTTGCTGCGATTACTGTCCAGCGTTCGACATGGCTGTCGATGTTTCGAAGGTCACGCCGCTCTTGGTGTTGCTGAAATCGATCTCGGTGATGGTTGCGGGACCACCATTGCCGTCCAGCGTCACCACTTGGTTGGTCTCCGGTGCACTAGTCAACTGCTTGACCTGTCCGCTTGCCGTGGCGACTTCCTTTCCATTGCGGATGAACCGCACCTGCGCGGTCGAGCCGGTGGTGTCGCACTTCACCGTATAGTCACCGGCGGGAAGGGTTTTACCGTTGAGCTGTGCGTCGTGGTAGAGCGTGACGCTCTGCGATTTGGAGGCGGCAAACGCACCGATGGCCAGGGTGAGTGTCAGTGCAAGCAAAAACAACGTAGGACGAGCCAGTATACGAGTCATTTCCCAATCTCCTTCTATTTGTGACTTCGTTCTGGCAGCCCATGCGGCTAACATCCGAATCCAAAACCGGACTGGTTGCGGATTCCGGAATTCGCTCGAGGATGAATTCCGGAACGCCTTGCAATTCGTACCGCTAAGCATACAATGTGAAACCGGGGTTAAACAGCACGGGGACGCCGTCAAGCTTTCCCTCAAGTTTGTCTCGCCTGGGCCGCCAAACCGCTGGCGAAACATTCTGTTTGACCCCGCATTTTTGATGCAACTCGAGTGCCAGCCGACGCTGACGCACTCCTCCTACCCGGCTTGTACGCCGAGCGCCACCGAAAAGTTCACTGCATCGAAAACTTTCCGCGACTTGGCTTGGACGAGTCGTTGACGGCGAAGTAAGCGCAGCTCATCCAACCGTTACATAAATTCACTTGCGATTGAATAAGGTGCGCGTTTCACCGCAGTGCGCGACACATTCGTCACAGCAGCGCGACTTTTCTTTTGCAAATTACGGCTGCACGGCCGCGCGCTGATTCCAATTCATGCGCTCGCGCAGCGTGTTGATATGTGCAAGATGATGGCGAGAATGCCAGGCGTACATAGCGAGCATGTGTTCCAGAGTGAGCACGCCGCGTTCAGGATGGTACAGCGGGCGTTCGAAATCGGACGGTTGCATACTCTGCAGCAGATCGACCCAGCGCGAATGCAATGCGGCAAGAAGCTGTAGTGAAACTTCAATCGGCGTGATCGTCGAATCAGGCAGCTTCGCCCATTCGGCTTCCTTGTACGATTTGATCCTGGGTTCCGGTTCAGTGAGCGCGAGCTTGAAGCGAATGTATGCGTTCATGTGGCTGTCGGGCACATGATGCACAACCTGCCGCACCGTCCAGCCTTCGGGACGGTACGGTGTATCGAGCTGTTGCGCGCCCAGCCCCTGCACCGCCGCGCGCATCTGCAACGGCATTTTTGCAAGTACGTCAATGTGCCGTTCGCGAGCTTTGACACTCTCTTCCGCAGTGCCTGGCGGGAGCCACTCAAACTTGCCGATCGGATAACGCAAATCGGTCATACAACCTCCGTCGGAGAATTCTAACGCAGAATTGATAGGGACAGTGGCTAGGTGGTCCGTGGCTAGTGGCTAGTAGGGAGTTTCATTTGCGACAAGGAATGCATGGGAACGTCGAGCCACGTAGTACGGTCCGCACGTGAGATTTCATGCCCTACCGCTCTGTATCGCTGTCGGTTTGTCGATGATCGCCCGGGCCAGCGATAAAGGCTTTCGTCCACAGTCACCGCAAGTCTCATTGCCAAAGCGGAACCTGCCTGCACCATCCCCGCCGCTGGCCGACAAGACTTATATCGGAACTGCTTCGCTGTTTGTCGTGGTCAGCGACAAGGGATACGTGTGCAGCGCGCGGATCATTAGTGGGGCGGACAAGGGAGCCGCCGCCGAAGCGGTCCGTCAGGTCAGCGCCTGGCGCTTTAGACCAGGAAAACAGAGCGGGCACTCCGTCCCAACTGTTGCACAAGTCGACGTGTTCTTGTGGCGCGATAAAGACGGGCAGGTGAAAGTCAGCACTCCGACGCCACCGCCTGAAAACGTATCCCAGACTACTTCTAGCCACTAGCCACTGATCACCAACCACTATTCCAGCGACCGCACCTCGGTCGACGGCACCAGTTCCACTGTACACGGGCCTGGCGACGCCGTTCCGCAACGTACTACGGCTCGCCGCACCACGTGAGTCTGCGATTGCGGCGGAAACTTCATCTGCACATCGGTCTTCTGCAGAACATCGGTGAACGCCTTCAGATTGTCGTCGCCTTTGATGAACTTCGCCTGCTCAACTTTGCCGGGCGAAACCAGCAGGAAGAATTCGGCCGTGCCTTTCTCGGACTTGTTGAGCGCAACTGTGCGCGGAGCCATCTTGGCTTTGGCCACCTCCATGCGGTGGTCGATGTCGGTCACGCCGAGTGCGGTCAGCTTGGCTCGCGCCGTGAGACTGGGGTCTTCCGAGAGTAGAGACAGCACGTAGTAATTAATCGCGTCGTCACGCTTGCCGCGCTTGTCGGCGATGTCGCCCAGATGCTCGGCCTCATCGCCGGAGCCGCCGGCCTCCCACGCGGGCAGTATGTATTTCTCCGCGGTATCCAGATCGCCTCGCTTGAAGTCGACCCAGCCGCGCGTGTCCCACACCGCGAACAGCAGATTGGCGGTGCCAAGGTCCTGCATACGCAGACTATCGAGATTCACGTCACGCAGCTCTGTCTCCAGCGCATTGATGGCCGTATCCGCATACTGCTGGGCGCGATCGAGCTGCACATTCTGCTCAGACAGCGAGTAGGCGATATTGTTCCACACCAGCGGTGCCGCCGAAATGCTGATGGCCTTCTCGAAGGCTGCCATTCCCTTGTCAGTCTGCTTGGTGGCGATGTACGCCTGGCCCAGCGAAATCTCCAGCAGCGGATTCTTCGGCTGAATGTCGACCGCCTTCTCCAATTCAGGCACGGCCTCGGAAAACTTCTTCTGTCCCAGATACAGCTGGCCAAGACTGGCGTGCGCGTACGGGTCAAGCGGATTCACTTCGATCTGCCTGTGAAACTGCTCGATAGCATCCTGGTAGCGCCCCAGACGTTGATAGGCCAGACCCAGCGAGTTGTACGCAAACGCATCGTAGGGATTGTTTTCGATCTGCTGCTTGAACGCCGCGATGGCCTTGTCCGTCTGGCCGAGATTCATGTAGGCATCGCCCAGGTCGTCCCACACGCCCTTGTACTTCGGGTCCAGCTTGATGACTCGCTGCAACAGATCAACTGCAGTCTGGTAATGCTGATTCTGATACGCCTGAACTGCGGCATTAAAGAGATCGTCGGCCGACTGATCGCCGCCTCCAGCAACGCCTGCCGCCGCCGGTGACTGACTCTCCAGGGTCACCTGCTGCGCCTCGTCGGAGCCCACCACACGCCGGAACGCGGCGTAGTCCTCTTTACGGGATGCCGGAATCTCCGACATCGCGACCTTCAGGGTGCGCTGGCTGGTCAGCTGTCCGGCGTCAAATTTGTAAACCGCGTGGTACTCCGCGTAGTCGCGTTTCAGGTCGACATTGAGCGGCGCATGCACTTTGTACTTCGCGGGGAAAGTGATCTTCACGTCCGCCCGGTCTTCGCGAATAGCTCCCAGCTTGATGGGCTCATTCGAGGTGGTGTCGTCGTCCTCGTCGTCTTCGGTTGGCAAATGAATAGAGCCCAGCGGCAGCACGAATTTCGACTCTGCCGCCGCCCAATCGAAGTAATTGCTGGCGGTGACGTCAAACTCGATGGTCAGCGGATCGTCGGTGTTGCTGGGATCGCTGGCCTTCAGGTTCGTGATCTCGGTGTGCTGCATCTTGGCGCGCGTCAGCATGTAGTCGAAGATGTCTTTCCAGTGACTGCTGGGCATACGGCGCATGCCGTAGCGCAGCACCATCTCGGTGTCGCCGCGCGAGGCCGTGCTGACGTGCGCGGTCAGCGTGCCGCTGTCGTTAACGCTGCCGACCAGGCTGGTGCGGTCGAAGGCCTGGAACGGCAGCTCGGCCGGCGTGCTCACGATGACGGCGTTGCCGTCAGGCGGAATGGCCAGTGCCTGCTTGTCGCGCAGCTGCGCCGACAACATGCGGAAGGGTGCGACTCCGGGAGTGCTGTCGAGCCAGATCTCGTTGCCGTCAACCGGCACACGCGTGATGACGTGATCGAACTGCGAGGGCGACGGAATGTCGGGATCCAGCTTCATGTGTGAGCCGATCAGGACAGAGGTCGAGTGGAAGCCTTCGGCGTCGAGCAGCGCCGCCAGCAGCGTGTTCTTGTCCTTGCAATCGCCGTAGCCGTTGGCGAGCACTTCGCTCGCCGCGTGCGGCTGAATGCGACCCAGGCCAAACGACAGGCTTACATAGCGAATGTTGCGCGAAACGTAGTCGTACAGCGCCTTCACCTTCGCCATGTCGTCGGTCTTGCCTTTGACCAGCGCGGCGGCCTCGGCCTTCACGCTCGCATCCGGTACCCGGCGATCGCGCTCCAGGCTGGCGTACCACGCGCCCAGTTCGTCCCAGCTCTTAAACGTCGTGAGTTCGACCGTCGCAATCTCGTCTTCCGTCTTCTTCTTTTTCTTCTTCTTGTCGTCTTCGTCTTTCAGGTTGGAGTGTGTCCAGCGATAGATGCGGCGGTCGCCGTCGTCGGTAATCTTGGCGTCGTAGCCCGGCTTGGTTTTCAGCTTGATCTGGCGGTCCTTGGGGACGTTGATCTCCAGTTGCTCGTCGAGAACGATTCCCTTCTCCACAAAGTTGTAGCTGGTCCAGAATTGCCCCGGTGCCAGCGGGCTGGCGACGGTGTGAATAAAGCGATACTCCAGAACATCGCCCGGGCGCAGTGAGGGCACGCTGATGTGCTTCTCGTGATAGTCGGTATAGACCGGCGCGTCGGGAAAGGTCAGGTCCTGCACGGCCGACTCCTGCGCGTTGACCACGCTGCCATCCGGTTTGCGTACGCGCGCGTAGGCGATCTCCAGCTTCTCGCTCAGCGCGTTGTATCCCACCTTGATTTGGCCCAGCGCCTGCACGCCGCTCTCGCTGATGATCTTGATCTGCGCCTCGGTATCCATGCTGCCGGTGCCGTCGTTTTCAAAGCGTATTTTCTGGCTGGAATGCTCGACGACGTAGGCTTCCTGCGAGTAGTCCGGAGGCGTGGCTGATTGCACGGTTCCGGTCTGCGCACTTGTCGGCGGTGTCGATGGCTTGCCCGGCGTAGGCGGCGTGACCGAAGGCTGTGCCGTCGTCGGATTCGTGGACGGTGCTTGTGCAGCGTCTTTCGCGGAAGAGGACGGCGTGGCGCTGGCCGCAGGCGCTTGCTGCGCCAGCGTCGTTACCAACGATGAGACGAGAAGGAAAACTGCGGCGAGAAACAATTTCATGGCTCGGTGGCTGGTGAATACCCATGGTACGCGAGTGTAGGCGCAACTCCAACTTGCTTGCGGTTGCCGAGAAAGCATTCCTGTGCGAGATTGGGCCGTGCCTCGCTTTACCTTCTTCATCGGCAAAGGCGGTGTCGGCAAGACGACGGTCTCGTCGGCCTACGCGCTGTATGAAGCCGCGCGGCACAAAGAACAGCGTCTACTGCTGCTCTCCACCGATCCTGCACATTCCCTTTCCGATGTCTTGCAGGGAGCCCAGGTTAGCGTCCAAATGAGGGACGCGAACCTGGGGCATCGAGTTTTAAGGCTCTCGGACCGCGTCAAACGCCTGCCCTGCGCTGGTCAGTTGTGGGCGCGGCAAATTGATCCCGATCGCCAGATTCAGAAATTCCTCGCACACGAGCGCGAGGACATTCTGGCGCTGCTGAACAAGGGCAG
>JASHXK010000577.1 GCA_030043575.1 Terriglobales bacterium | reverse complement strand
GCTAGGCCGCTCGGTGACGTGTGGGAGACCAATAGAAATCTGGGCCCTCTGAGGTTCTGCTTACGCACAATTCGCGCTCATCCTCAGAGGGCCGTTCGACTCGCTCAAGACATGCCCCATCGGCTCTCGCCCGAAGTTGATGGACTAGCCTTCCCTAGTGGCCGCGACGAGGTTAGGTAATTGGAGCGCGCAGGATGGGTCCTGATTTGGTTGGGCGCTTGAGCACCGTGTCTCCTCCGCCGCCTCCTTGGGGAGGTCCACTCCCTATGGGATCGCTGGGAGGAAGATCCTCGATAAGGCGGGCCGTAGTTCTGAGCGACCTGCCAGTTGCAGCAAGCAGATTCTGGGTGCTCCTCAGCTCTTCCAGCACCTGCTTCTTGCTCACTTGCCTCTTGCTTGCTTTGGCCATAGTTCCTACCTCCAGTTGCAGATTTGCCTACTAACTCTTGAAAGCGAGGATCACGGCAAAAGTCCGCCAGGTCAACCTCGGCGACAGCGCACGAGCGTCCATTAGTGCCTGTGGCGAGGCGAGCCGGTCGGACCGCCCGGGATGCGCCCTAAGCCTTTGAGCGCAAATGCTTAATCACATGAACCCCCCCGCCCATTCCAGGTCCACTGCCGACGGGATCGCTGAGATGCTGGACAATGCGGGTCACGTTTCCGAGCAACAGGCTAGTTGCGGCCAGAAGACCTTGGACCTCCTTCAGCTCTCTCAGCGCCTTCTTCTTACTGCTCGTTCGCTTCTTGCTTGCTTTAGCCATAGCTACTTTCCTCCAATCGCAGATTTGCCTACTAACTGTTGAAAGCGGGGATCACGGCAAAAGTCCGCCAGGTCAATCTCACGCTCCAGGCTACGCAGGAACTCATGGGTCGCATTCGTGAGGCAGTCAAGGGCCTGTTGCCGTAGGCCCAGAGCTTCGTAGGTGAGGACAGCGTGGCGCCGGACGGTGGCATCGCCGGGCGCCGCGTGCAGCGCTTGGGCGGTTTCGTCCAGGGCTCGGAAGCGCTGCCCCAGACGTGCAGCGAAGTAGCCGGCATAGGAACGGGCAAATGCGTTCTGTGGGTCCTGCAGCAAATGGGCTTCGGCCATGTTCATGCCCTGCTGATAATCTTCGTGCGCGGCCTGCGAATGCCCCAAATGCCGGTTGGTGTCGCCCAGGTTGTACCAGATGACGTACTGCCCCGGCTCCAGCGCGGCGGCGCGCTCGTAATACGGCACCGCTTCGGCGTCGCGGCCTTCCTCCGTCAGCAAGGCACCCATGTTCTGCAGAAGGTCGGGATTTTCGTGCAACTGCAGGCCTTTGCGCAGGGCCTGCTCGGCCCCGGGGTAGTCGCCCAGCTCTTGCAAGACAGCTCCCATGTCCGACCAGGCGCGATAGGAGCCAGGCACCAGCTCGACGACCTTACGCCACTGCTCGGCGGCGGCTGCATAGTTTCCCCGGTAAAAATAGAAGCCCCCGAAAAATCGATACGACTGGTAGAACGAGGGATCGAGCGCAATGGCCCGGCGATACTCGGCGATGGCCTTGTCGGGCATGTCCAGCCGGTCATAGACTGCGGCGACCCGCCGGGTTGCCCTGATGTTGGCCGGCGCCAGGCTGCGCGCACGCTGGTACTCTTCGAGCGCCTTCTCCAGCTTGCCGGTGCTTTCATACACCCTGCCGGCAGCCAGATGTACGCTCACTGAGTCGGGACTGAGGCTCTCGGCGGTTTGCAGATACTGCTGCGCGCGTGCGAGGGGGGCTGCATCTTTCGTCTCCCAGAAGCGATCAACCTCAGCCTCCACCAGTGCAGTTAAGGGCAACGCCGAGCGGGGATCGAGGTGCGCGGCCTTTTGAAATTGGCCTATCGCCTCTTCATTGCTCTGGAGCTTGTCAAACAGATAAAGTCCGCGGTCGTAAGGGGCAGTAGCCGTGGGCGACAGTGTCTCCGCCGCGCTTACCCCCTGCAATCCCAAGCCGCTGGAGACTTCCCCCGCCAGTGCACCGGGCAACGCGCCGAGAGTATCCGGCGTGTAGCGGAACCAGAAGTCGCGCACGTGCGTTTGCGTTTCGAGGTCGACTACCGCGCCTTGCACGACGATAGCATCGCCTTGTTTGGCGGTGCTGGTTTCAAGCGCATGCGTGGCTTGGAGCTTCTGCCGCGCCTGTTCCAGAGTTTCCGCACCCAGTTCCTTTGCGTCGGCAGGCGAGATGACGAACACCGAACGTGAGCCGCTTTGCAGGTTGGAGATACGGCGAGACACATCCTGTAGGGCGGCCCCGGAGAGGATGGCGCCCGAGTCGTCACCCGAGGGTGGAAGCACCACCAGCCGAACGCTGGGAGGCCAAATCATGTTCCTGATCCACTGTCGCAGGGGACGGATCAGCCCAATCGCGGCGGCCAGCACGAGAATCACAACCGCAGCGGTGACGAATGGCCACTTGCGAATTCTCTTGCGGCGTAGTTCCGCCAGCACCTCGCCAACATCGTGCGTACGTTCGGCGGGTTCGATCTCCAGGCAGCTCATGATCACCTGGTCCCAACGCGGGTCAAGCCCCTTCGTCCAGGTGCTGGGTGGCAATGGCGGCTGCGCGGCTCCCGGTTGCGCCCACTCATGCTGGCTCAGGTGAATCAACGACTCGCCATCGTCCGCTACTTCTGAAGCCGTTCCTCCCGCCAGCGTAACCGTCTTCTGCCTTTCCAGCTTGGTGTCATCGTCGCGCTGATACGGCCTCCGCCCGGCAACCATCTCGTACAGGATTACTCCGAGGGCGTAGATATCAGAAGCCTTGGCCGGCTGTTCTCCGCGCCATAATTCCGGCGCCATGTAGGCCGGCGTCCCCGCCATTTCGCCCGACGATGAGCTGGGGCCCGCGAGTCCGAAATCGGTAATGACGGCACGCCGGCTGCCATCCTCGTTGCGGCAGAGCATGACGTTACCGCTCTTCAGATCGCGATGGATGATGCCGCTCTGATGCGCCTCGCCTAGCCCGGCACAAATCTGGCAGGCGGTGTCGAGGGCCTCCTCGTGGCTCAACCTGCCCGTCGCGTTCAAATGCACGGACAGAGTCTCGCCTTCGAGGAACTCCATGGTCAGGAAGTCGATCTCTCCCCACTCCGTCCGGACAGTGTGAATTTCGTTCACTCGGCAGATGTTGTGGTGAGTGACCTTGAGCGCTGATTTGAGTTCCGGCGAAAGCAGCCGCTGAAATCCCGGCTTGGCGGCCTTGATCGCGACGCGCTGTTGCAGCCGGTGATCGAAGCCCTCATACACCACGCCCATGCCGCCTTCGCCTAGTTCGCGCAGGATTTCGAAGCGGCCGTCTCCAACCGTCTCTCCGGGCTCAAAAGGCCGAACCAGCGCGGTGACTTCCACCAGCGGTTCCAGCAGAAAGTTGCCCATACATTCTTCCCACTGCAAGGCGTTGACGAGTTCGCGATACAGTTCATGATCGCCGCCGCAGGCGGCGCGCACGAAGAGTTGGCGCTCCTCGGGCTGCTGCTGCAAAGCCTCTTGCAGGATCACCATTACACGGTCGTGCTCGATGCCTGTTTCCATCCGCCAGCGCTCATTCGCTTGAATAGCCACACACGCGCGTCGTGCCATTCGCGCTGCACCGTCCGCAAAGGCAGACCCAAGGCTTCGGCGACCTCCTCGTCGGTGAGTCCAAGCACGTTCTTCAGATCCACGATGGTCCTTTTCTGCGGCGATTCGCCCTCGAGTTCGTCCAGCAGTGAGCTCAACGCGATTTGAATTTCGCGTGGAGTGCGATCACGCTGAATGGGTTCGGGAAGGTTTTCCATGGGGATGAACTGGACCGTGGGCTTGGAACGAGCGTAATCGATCAACAAGCGGCGCATTACCCGGGCGGCAAGCGCCAGAAAGTGCCCGCGGTCCTGCCACTCGATATTTCTTACTGTGGCAAGCCGAAGAAAGGCCTCATTGAGGATCGCGGTGGGTTGTAGCGTGTGATTCGCTCGCTCGCGGCGAAAACAATAGCCCGCGATTTTGCGCAACTCCGGTGACAGCAACTGGAATAGTTGCGACTCGGCATCCCTGTCGCCATCGCGCCAGCGACGTAGCAGCAGCGTGATTTCCCCTGGATCTGCAGGCATGCTTACACGTTCTTGGGAGCCCGCGGTGTGATCCTTTAATTGGGAGCGAGAACTTGCTTGGTTTGCAAATTGTGTACCTGTTTTCGACAAAACGCAAGCGAACTTCCTGACCCGCTCGCGCACGCTGCCAGATCAGCCTTGGATTCGTTGCATCCACATCGTTCCGAAGCCCTCTGGCATTGAATGCCACCTGGCTCGCAAATCATATGAGGTTTCGGGCAGCGTAGGCGAGGCAGACTAACCGGCGGGAATTGGCATGTCTCGCGGATAAGGTGGGTTGATGGCCATGCGCGATGCGCTCCAAGTGTAACCATGCGGGGGGAACTGCTGATTTTACTGGTATCTCTGCCTACCTTGGCAAAGCGCGCTGCTTTCGGTACGCCGCTGGTGCTGGAACCCCCAGGTTCTTACTTGTCCACAGCTTTCTTGAGACTCAGAATCTCGGCGATTACGTTCTCGACCCCCATCGCGGTATTGAGCATGGCGTGATAGGCGTATCGATCGGGCCATTGCAGGTGGAAATACTTCTCGACGAAAGCCGCTCGATCGCGGTCGGTTATGTCCACCGCCGCC
>JASHXK010000576.1 GCA_030043575.1 Terriglobales bacterium | reverse complement strand
ATGAAGTGGCCTCCAGGGAAGCTGCCGACATCCAGCCAGTAGTTTTGAGCATTGGTGCCGGCGCTCCAGGTGAAGGTGATCTGCGTACCGTCGATCTCCGTACCCGGAGTCGGCGACTGCATCACGGCCAGCGTGCCGCCTGCGGTATAGGTGTATTCGTTGTACGGCCAGGAGCCATTCACATCCGAGAACAAGGTGACGTATAGCGTCTCGCCGTTGGTCGGCAGATTGTTGACCGTGACCGAGGTGACGTTGCCTAGGTTACCCGAATTGTAGACGTCGTTGCCACCCTGGACGGTGCCGATGGTCAACCAGTAAGCGCTGGACAACGTGCCCGCAGTCCACTGGAACAACTGGCTGCTGCCGGACGTGCTCGAGCCGGGAGTCGGTGAGGTGATCACGCCGATCTCGCTGCCGCCTTCGGCCTGGTACTGATACTCGGTGTAGGTCCAGCTTCCGCCGATGTACTCCCACCACGTGACGTAGATGGTGCTACCGTTGTTGGGCAGGCCGCCAACGGTCAACCCGCAGGCATTGGCGCCGAGCGGGCCGGACTGCTCGTAATTGTTCCCACCGTAGGAGCTACCGACATCCAGCCAGTAGTTGGTAGCGGTGGAGCTGGGACGCCACTGGAAGGTGACCTTGGTTCCTTGCAACGAGGAACTGGGAACCGGGCTGAAGATTCCCGGCGTTGCTGTGGGATACCACGCGCAGGCACTCACCAGGTTGGCTGCATTGGGTGTGCCCAGACCAGTCGCCATGTCGTAGCCTGGGGCTGCGCCATAGGACGGCTGGTAGGAGCCGGCTGCGGTCCCAACGCTGGTGTCGGCTACGGCAACTGCGCCGCTCCCCGGACCACCGAAGGTGATTGGAGTTTCCGGCTGATAGCCCGAGCCGCCGCCGCTAATGGTGATGCCGTTGACGTAATTCGGACCCTGACCGAGGGTGGTGTTAGTTATGAGGACTTCCTCTAAGCCCTCGTAATCGCCGTTGTTGCCGAATTCGGTGATGAATTCGCCGGCGTAGCCCGACGTTTTTGCGGTGAGGGTGACGGTGGCGCCCGAACTGGTTGCCGATGCAAGCGAGCACGCGGATCCGATCGACGTCACCAGGTTCGTTGCAATCGTTGTCGTGCTCGCTCCACTCAGCGTGTACGGTCCGCAGGTGGTCGACCCCGTCGGGTTCGTCAGCTGGATCGTGAAATTTGTTGCCGAGGTACTCTCGATCGCCACTGTCCACTTAGCGGTGGTGGTGCTGGAGCTGACCGTTGCCGTACAAGTCGCCTGCGATCCACCAGCATAGAGGGTGGTGCCGGTCGGCGACTTGTAGGGGTTGTTGTTTGTCGGCCCAGCGATGGTACAGGTCGGCGCGGACGTGTATCCCGAGCCGCCGGTGATGATGGTAGCTGCGGTAATCGAGTCCGTGCTAGCCACACCGTAAATGCCACTCTCGTAGGTGGGGTCCAGACCGCCGGGGAAGCAGTGGGCTTCTTCGAGTGTGCCGTTGTATTCGCAAGCCGAGTCAATGTCCCCCTGGGTTACGTCGTTGAAGGCGCATCCTCTGCCTGGTCCGCCGCTGCCGCTGGAGTTGCAGGAGCTGCCCTGGAAGGTTCCACCAGCCGTGCCGTACTCATTTTGGCCAATCTGGTAGTAGACCGGGTTGGGGTTGCCCCAGAACTCTCCTGTCAGTTGATTGATTAGCAACTGAATGGCTCCGAAGGCGGGTGTGGCGACCGAGGTTCCGCCGAAGCCGGACCAGGTGCTGGGCGCGCCGGAGCAGGATGCCGACCCTGCCGAGGTATAAGCCGGGTCAGACCAGCAGACGGTCTGGAAATGGCCCCAAGGACCGTTGGAGGCGAACATGGAAACGTCGGGGATGTCACGCACGCCGTCAGTGTTGCTGCCATAAACAGCCAGACCACCAACCAGCGCCGCGCCCGTCTGGTAGGACGGTTTGGCATAGCCCTGGCACTGCGGTTCGGACATCAGGTAGTCGGTTGTGTCAAGACCCCCGTTGCCTATGGCGCAGTTGCTGGCCCCGCCGCTGGCCGCTACCGCGCTGTCCTCCAGGTAGCTGCTCGTGGTGTTGAACGGGCTGGTGTTGCAAGTGCCGCTGCTGCCGTAGGTGGTGAAGGTGCTGTGGGCCACTTCCGAGATCAGCGCACTGGCGCAGGCATCGTTCCAGGGAATTTCCGGAACGTACTGCAGGGCAGATCCGTAGTTGGAAGAGTTGCTTGAGCTCCAGTAGTTGCTGAGCGGAGCTCCACCATTCTGGCCGGTCTTCGAGTTATACGTGTCCTCGAAGTCGGTTCCGCCCACGGCTACGTTAAAGGGCGTCTCGCCCCATCCCGTAACGCCCAGGCTAGTGATGAAGAACTCGCTGCCGATGGAAAAGTTGCGGGAGCACGACGAAGAGCCTTCATCGCCCGAGGAGACGAAGACCGAGAAGCCTTCCAACGCCGCCTGCTGGAAGGTGTCGTAGAAAGCCAAGTTGCCACCGTTGCCGGTTACAGCCTCGCAGAGGCCGTAGCTCATGCTGATAACGCCCTTCGTCGGCGACGATTCATTGATCAGGTTTAGAGTCGCGGTCAGGCCGCCGAAAGTGAACGTGCCGTCGCTGCATGAGATCAGCACGATGTTAGCGCTGGGAGCGATAGCCGTGGCGACTTCCACGTCGAGGTCCGCTTCCGAGTCATCTTCGCTGGTTCCCGGATTGGAACAACCAGCGGGCTGGACGGTGGTCAAGTTGCCCGCCGGGAATTGCGTATTCAGGCCGAAGGTATTGCGGTAGGTCTGCCAGTCGGTGCCGTAGCTGTTCGAGTCCTCGACCAGATAGATCGTCTGCCCCTGTCCGGAGATGCCGGAGTTGTAGAGCGGGGTGAGGTTGTAGATAGTCTGGTCGTCCTGAGGAACCATCGCGTAGCACGTACCGGGCTCGGTGGGAGAATCCGACGACGAGGCACAGCCGGCAAAGGTGTACTGCGCCACTGGCTTGTTCATCGCGTGCGCCTTGAAGTTGTTCAGCGAGGCGAAGCCGCCGACGATGGGCGCGAACACGATCGGAATCTGCGGATCCGACGTATTGGCTATATGCGCTACTCCGTCGACGTTGAGCTGGTGCATGTTGGGGTGGAATGCCCGCTCCAGCGACTCAGCCGTAGTTGAAAAGTCGATGACCATCCGGTTGGGATAGACGCGGTTGATGACCAGACCTTGCGACTCCATCCAGTTAGTGAGGCTTTGAATGTCTTCTTCGGCCACGCCGTACTGCTTGCCCAGTTGCTCGGCGGTCAGCCACTTGTGGAAGTTGGGCGAGTTGCGGTCGTTCAGCGAGTCGATGTAAGCATCGAGCGCCTGCTCCCGTTCAGGCGAGCGCTGGAGGAAGAGCAAAATGTGTTCGAAGTGTACGCCGGGCGAAACCGGGCCGCGATCATAGGTTGCACTTTTCGCCTCAGGGCGCGTGTTGCCACGCAACGTCACATAGACGTTGGGACTAACCGCTTGGGTGACGCGAGGCTGAGCACTGGCAGCGTACGAAACCAGACTGGCCGCTGTGATAAATGTCAACACGAGAGCGCACCACAGGGCAACGGATTTCCTTGTCATATAAACTCCACCTTCCGCACCTCGTTCACGAGGTGTGAGCTTTCAAGTGTAGGATTTGGATCCCAGGGGAATTGCAGCCACGGATAAGGTGTAGCGGCCCGAAGATTCCGCA
>JASHXK010000065.1 GCA_030043575.1 Terriglobales bacterium | reverse complement strand
AGTTCGTCGATCTTGTACTTGTTGAGCACCAGCGTATAGAACCCACCGAAAGCCTTCGCCATTCGATCAGGCAGCGCAGGATTGAGGAAGTAAAACCACAGCGCCAGCAGGAACCCAAGTATGGCGATCGCGACCGAGATGCCGCTGAAGATCAACTCTGTGCTTGAAGAGCCTTCTTCGGCGGGAGCTACAGCTGCCGCACTTTCAGCAGCCGGCAGAGCCGCGCCCATGTGAAACACTGGCGAGAGGAAGTTGTCAAAATGATCCGAGCCCCCCAGTGAATGCGGAACGCCAATCCATCCGCCTACCAACGACAGCACCGCGAGAATGATCAGCGGCACGACCATCACCCGCGGACTCTCATGCGGAGCGCCGTGGCCGTGACCGCCCCCTGCCGCATGTGCGTCGTGCGCATCATGAATCGCTCCCGCCTGTCCGGCACGCTGCGCATCGGCATCGTGACCGTGACCGGCAGTCTCAGGATTCGGTCCCCGATATTTGCCAAAGAACGTGAGAAACCACAACCGAAACATGTAGAACGACGTCATACCCGCGGTGATCACGCCGATCAGCCACAGCACGTGCTCGCCGCTGCTCCACGCCGACCACAGGATCCGGTCCTTCGAGAAGAATCCGGCAAACGGTGGCACCCCGGAGATAGCGAACGTCGCCACCGACATGCAGATGAAGGTGTACGGCAGATACTTTCGCAGCCCGCCCATATGCCGCATGTCCTGCTCGCCGCCGAGTCCGTGAATGACGGATCCCGCTGCGAGGAACAGCAGTCCCTTGAAGAAGGCATGCGTCATCAGGTGGAAGATGCCGCCGATGTAGTCGGCCACGCCGCAGGCCATAAACATGTAGCCCAGCTGCGAAATCGTTGAGTAAGCCAGCACCTTCTTGATGTCGGTCTGGACGATGCCGATCGACGCGGCGAAGATCGCGGTCAGCGTTCCGACGATCGCCACCGCCAGGCGCGCGTCGGGCGCGCGATTGAAGATGGGGCTGGAGCGCGCGATCATGTATACCCCGGCCGTCACCATCGTCGCTGCGTGAATCAGCGCCGAGACCGGCGTCGGGCCTTCCATCGCATCCGGCAGCCAGACATACAGCGGAAGCTGCGCGGACTTGCCGGTCGCGCCCACCAGCAGCAGCAACGCGATCGCGGTCAGCAGTCCTGCGCCCCCGCTCTCCACCGGATACTGCGCCACGAGCGCCCACAGTCCTTCAAACTGGAGCGTGCCGAAATGCTTGATCATCAGAAACAGTGCGATCAGGAAGGCGCAGTCGCCCACGCGCGTAGTGATGAACGCCTTCTTGCCGGCATCCGCCGCGCTCTTTTTCAGGAACCAGAAGCCGATCAGCAGGTACGAGGACAGGCCCACGCCTTCCCATCCGATGAACATCACCAGATAGCTGTTCGCCAGCACCAGCGTCAGCATGAAGAACATGAAGATGTTCAGGTAAGCAAAAAAGCGGTAGTAACCGCCCTCCTCCGCCATGTAACCGACGGAGTAAACGTGGATGAGGAAGCCGACGCCGGTCACCACCAGCAGCATCACCAGCGTAAGCTGATCGAGGTAGATGCCGTACGGAATCGAAAACGATCCGATGCTCAGCCAGGTCGCGTATTGCTCGATGTGCGGGATCTGGTCCGGCGGCAAGCCCGCGAACTGCGCTGCCACCCACAGCGCGTAGGCGAAGGCCAGCGCCGTCGAGCCCAGCGCAATGGTGTTCACCAGCGCCTTGGGAAAGCGCTTGCCCAGCAGCCCGTTGATCGCGGCACCTGCCAGGGGAAGCAGTGGAATGATCCAAAGGTGCATTTTGTCCTTACGCGCAGTTACGCCGAGCGGCGTTGCCCGGCGGTCTGCGGCTGCTTACTTACGTCAGCCATTTCTTCCGTGTCTTCATTCCAGTTGACCTGCAACTCCTCGCTGCGGTCGAGCACGATATCGTCGCGGGCGCCTCCGAAATACCACCACGCCCATTCCATGAAGGCCTCGATTTTCGCCATGGTCGACGTCAGCAGAGCGGCGTGCACGCCCAGCCACGCTGCAAAAGCGATGGCGCCTTCCACTTCGTGGCGATGCTCACCGACCTCGGCCACAGCTGCGTCCCGCCCGATCATCGCCATGATGCCTTTATCCAGATAGCGAAATGCCTCACTTGGTTTACCCGCCACGTCCAGCAGGATGTTCTTAGCGCACCAGTTGCCCGATTGTTGCGCCACCGAGCCAAGCTGGGGTAAGGGCTGGCCATCCTTTCCGGAGATATTGGCAAAATCTCCCAGAGCATAAACACCTGGCACTCCGGGGACGGTGAGGTCGGCCTCCACATCGATGCGGCCGCCACGCCCGGTCTTCAGCCCGGATATGGATGACGCCTTCAACCCACCCGCCCAAATGACTGTCCGCGTCAGAATTCTGGTGCCATCGGATAGCGTGACGTGCCCATCGCCCACTTCTTCTACTTTGGTGTGCAGCCGGATCTGCACTCCTCGTTGTGTTAGCGTGCGCGTCGCGTACTCCTGGGCCTTGGTGGAAAAAGCGCTCAGCACAGCGTGACCGGCGTCCACCAGGTATACCTGCGCACGGTCCAGGGGAAGGTCCCAAAACGCTTTGTGAACGGCTTTTCTTTGCTTCCACGACTGCAGTACGTCAGCGAACGCTCCGGACATCTCCGTTCCCGTCGGGCCGGCGCCTACAATCACGAAATTCAAAGCTCCCTTGTCGATCAGCGAGTGGTCGGCGTCAGCCGATTCCAGCATGGCCAGGATGCGCGAGCGCAGCGACTCCGCGTTATGCAGCGAATAAAGCGGATAGGTATGCTCTACCGCTCCCGGAGTATTGAAGAAGTTCGCCTCCGAACCCGCGGCCAGCACCAGATAGTCGCCCTGATATTGCGCGCCCTGCGCCGTGTGCACCGTGCGCGAGTTGAGATCGACCGACACCACTTCAACCAATTTCACGTCCACGTTGGGATGTCTGATCAGCGTGCTGCGCAAATTGAACGCGATGTTACTGGCGGAAAGCAGAGACGTCGCGACTTGATAGAACAGCGGCTGGAACTGCTGATAGTTGTGTTTATCGAGCAGGGTGACGCGAATATTGGGATCCGCCGCGACCTTGCGGGCACAGTGGAGTCCCGCGAAGCCGCCGCCCACGATGACAACGTGCTTCGTGTTCTTCGGTTCTGCGGCAGATTCGGTCACAGCTGTCCGACCCTCCAAGCAGCGCTCGATTCGTCCATAATGTCGACTTGCCGATGCTTGTCGCCAATCTCTCTAGCGAATAGCGATAAGCGCCGTTCTACAGCTTCAGTAAATTCACCCGATCCACATTCAACGTCTCGCGCGTGCGGAAAACGGCAATGATGATCGCGAGCCCAACGGCAGCCTCCGCTGCCGCCACTACCATCACAAAGAACACAAAAATATGTCCATCCAATGATTTCAGCTGAGCCGCAAACGCGACGAACGTGAGGTTCACGCCGTTCAGCATGAGCTCAATGGAAAGAAATATCGTGATGATGTTGCGCTTGATCAAGAATCCCGCAACCCCGCAGCCAAAAAGAATCGCGCTCAACACCAGGTAATAAGAAAGAGGAACCATGGTTTATTCCTCCCCCTCTCGCTCTTCGCTTCTCGCCGTTCGTTTTTCGCCAGAATGCGCCCCCCCGCTATCTCTGGCGAATAGCGAATAGCGAATAGCGAACGGCAGCCTCATCTATTCCTCCCTCCGCGCCAGAACTACAGCACCCATGATGGCCACCAGGATCAGAATCGACGTTACCTCGAAGGGCAGAAGGTAATCGCGGAAAAGCAGATGTCCCACGGCTTGTGGATTGCCGAAGACGTCGGCGCCGTTCATCACTGTCGGCCCGCCGATGGCGATGCGATCCAGCCCGGTGATGTGACTAACCAGCGCGGCAGTAATACCGAATCCGATAATCAGCGCCGGAACACCGAGGATCGTGGCCACTTTGCTGCCTTGCGAAAGCCGTTCTTCGGCGCCGGCATTCAGCAGCATGATTACGAAGACAAACAGCACCATCACCGCGCCGGCGTAGACAATGACCTGCACAGCGGCGACGAACTCCGCGCCCAGCAGCAAATAGATGAGCGCCAGCGAGCCCATCACCACAATGAGCGAGAGTGCGCTATTGATCGGGTGCTTCTGCACCAGGAGGTTGATTGCCCCTCCCACGCACAGCGCAGCGAAGATGAAGAACAAAATCAGTGCCAACATGCGACCTTGAAAACCGATACCGAATTGGGGACTCTTAGCTCTTAGGCTTTAGCTGTTAGCAAGCAGGTACAAAATATGATTGCCAATCTGAAGCTCTACTCTGTTTGCTAGAAGCTAAGAGCTAACGGCCGTTTCATTTCACCGCCACCACCAACGCCGTCACCACAATATTCGCAATCGCCAGCGGCAGCAGAAACTTCCAGCCAAACGCCATCAGCTGGTCGTAGCGGAAACGCGGCAACGTGCCGCGAACCCAGATGTAAATAAACATGAAAATGAACACCCGCAACGCAAACCAGAACACCGGCAACAACGACTGCACGAGCGGCGGCCCAAACACCGGCCCCGTCCATCCGCCCAGAAACAGCACCGACGCCAGACACGCCACCGTCACCATGTTGGCGTATTCCGCCATAAAGAACATGGCAAACTTCATCGAGCTGTACTCGGTGTGATAGCCGGCCACCAATTCGGTCTCAGCTTCGGGCAGATCGAACGGAATGCGATTCGTCTCCGCATACGCCGCCATAATGTAAATAAAGAAGGCAACGATCTGCCCCTGGAAGATATTCCATTTGGGAATGAACCCGAACCATGTCCCCGTCTGCTGATTGACGATGTCGCTCAAGCTGAAGCTTCCCGTATAAATAAGGACACCGATCAGCGATAGTCCGAGCGCCACTTCATAGCTGATCATCTGCGCCGAGGCGCGCAGACCGCCCAGCATCGAATACTTGCTATTGGAGGACCATCCGGCAAGTGCTACGCCATAAACGCCGACAGAAGTCACGCCCAGGATCACCAGCAACCCAATGTTGACGTCGGTGATCTGCAACGGCGTCGAGATGCTGCCCAGCTTGATCCACGGCCCGACGGGAATGACGGCAATCGACGTCAACGCCGTGGTCACTGCGATGATCGGCGCCAGCATGTACAGCGGCTTGTTGACGTAAGGCGGTGTCAGATCCTCTTTGAAGATGAATTTCAAACCGTCGGCCAGCGGCTGCCAGATGCCGAACGGTCCGACGCGCGTCGGCCCCCACCGGTTCTGCATGTGCGCCACGACCTTGCGCTCGAGCAGAACGACGTAAGCGACTGCTGTGAGAAGAATAAAGACCGCCAGCAGAATCTTGACGATCGATACGATGATGAACGTGCCAATGGACATTTAGCAATTAGCAATAGGAGCTAGCAACTGACACCCGGCTACTGACAACTGACCTACCCTCCCATCCGCACCTGCGGATCGTAATCGGCCGCCATCTCTAAGTCATGCGGAGGGCTATAGCGCTCATACACCGTATTCAAAGTGTCAGAGAATTTCCCCAGCGTGCCTGACGTGAACAGCGAATCATTCGCCGGCATGATCAACGCCGGATCACCCATGCCGGTCGCGCCAGTGATCTGCACCAACTGCGAGTGCACATCCTGCCCCGCCAGCAGGTTCAGGCGCGAGATGTCATACCCCGGCACCAGCCTCTGAATCTCGTCCAGCATTGCCGTCGGATCATAGGGACTCATCTTCGGCTCGAGGTTATGACTAGCCAGCCAAACCGCGTGCCGGTCCGACTCGCCCGACTGTGCACCGCGCGTCTGGCCCATGTCTGCGCGCGTACCAGCCCCGCCGAAGGGCACCAACTTGTGCACGTCATATCCCATCCGTGCGGCGATGCGTACGATGCATTCGAAGTCGTTGCGCACGCCCGCGAACTCGCCGGCCTTCTTCAGCATCTGCACATCGCCAGAGGTATTGGTGTAGGTGCCAGACTTCTCGTAGGCATTCGCCACCGGCAGGACCACATCGGCAATCGATGCCGTCTCGGTCAGGAACATATCCTGCACGATGACAAAACTCTTTGACAGCGCAAACGGATCGATGTTGTTGCGCGCGATCGGATTTGAGCCGACGACGTAGAGCGCCTTCAGCTTGCCATTCTTTGCCGCGTCCATCATCTGCAGCAGGTTCATCCCCGGAATCGGGGGAATTTCGTCCAGCCACTCCTCGTGGTAGCGCGTGGCGGTCAACACTGGCGCATAGCCGGGCAGCATGTCGGGATAAAGTCCCATGTCGGCCGCGCCGCGCGAGTTGGCGTAATCGCCCAGGCAGATGAACTTCGCTCCTTGCGCCAGGCCGAAGTCGACCAGAGCCTTGACATCGGCTCCGCGCAACTCCGAACCAAAGATGATGACCAGACCCGACTCGTTTTTCAGCGCATCACGCAACGTGGTGAGCGCCTCGCGCGTCAGATTCGGCGAGACGACACTGTCCGCGGCCTTGTCGTTACCGGCGAGGAACTGAACGAAATTGCCTTCGGATCCCGACACGATCTGCGCGAACGATGTCGCCTGGCGATGCAGCTTGATGGCCGAGGAATTCACCACATATAGCTTGGCACGATGCAAGCGAACATCGCTGCGAATCTGCCACGCCAGCAGCGGATGCTGTTCTGTCGGATCGTTACCGATCAGAAGGACCGCCGGCGCGCTGAAGACATCTCGCATCGACGCGGTCGTATTCTGCTTCCCCGCCAATGCTGATGCGAATGCTGGAAAATCGGCGGTTCGGTGATGGTCGATGTTGTTCGTGCCCAGCACCAGCCGCGCGAACTTCTGCAGCAGGTAATTCTCCTCGTTGCTGGTATGGTTCGAGCCGATCACGCCGATCGACGTCGGGCCGTCGCTGGTCAGTGCATCCTGGAATTTCTTCGCGATCAGGTCGAACGCTTGCTCCCACGTTGTCGGAACCAGCTTTCCTTCGCGCTTCACCAGAGGCTGCGGCAGACGCTCCGGATGATGCGCAAAGTCGAATGCATAGCGGCCCTTAATACAGAGGAACTCGCCGTTGATGCCGCTCTTGTCGCGATTATCGCCGCGCACAATCTGCATGCCGGTGTCGGCGCGGCGCACGCCCAGCGTGGTCTTGCAGCCATCGCCGCAATGCGTGCAGACGGTGCCCACGTGCTTCATCTCCCACGGCCGCGTCTTGTAGCGATACGCGCCCGAGGTCAGGGCGCCGACCGGGCAGATGTCGATGCACATGCCGCACTCTTCGCATTCCAAATGATCTTCTTTATTAGGGGCGATGATCGAGCTCGGGCCGCGGTTCTGGATGCCCAGCGACCACACATCCATCCCTTCGCCGCAAACCCGAATGCAGCGATAGCAAAGGATGCAACGAGGACGGTCGAAATACACCACCGGCGACCACTGCTGCTCGTCGCGATGATTCTTCAGGTCCATGAACTTCGACTCGGCAGCGCCGTACTTGAAGGTCATGTCCTGCAGTTCGCACTCGCCGCCGGCGTCGCACACCGGACAATCGAGCGGATGGTTGGCCAGCAACAGCTCCAGCATCGACTTGCGCGCCTGCTTGACCTTGTCGCTCTCGGTGGTGACCACCATGCCCTCGGCGACCAGCGTGGTGCATGCAGTCTGCAGCTTTGGCATCTTCTCGATCTCGACCAAGCACATGCGGCAGGCGCCCTGCAGCGACAGGTTGGGGTAATAGCAGAAGAACGGCACCTCGATGCCCGCGCCCTTGCAGGCCTCAATGAGCAGTGTCCCCGCAGGAACGGTGAGTTTCTTGCCGTCGACAGTGAGAGTTATGTCGGCCATGAAAAACCACTATTCGCTCTTCTTTAGGCTCGCAGCTGTTAGCTTTTAGCTCTTAGCAAACGGTTTCGATCTTAGCTGTTTGCTAAAAGCTAAGGGCCAAAAGCTAAGAGCCCCTGTGCTATACCATGACCGGCTGAGCCGCTTTTTCGTACGGACACGGCTTGCCGTTCAGGTGATCCTCAAATTCGCTCCGGAACTTCTGCACATAGGAGATGATGGGCATGGCCGCGGCATCGCCCAGCGGGCAGAAGGTTCGCCCCAGCATGTTTTCCGCCAGATACTTCAGATTATCGATGTCCTTTGCCACGCCGCCACCACTGTGCATGCGTACCAACGTCTTCTTCATCCAGTCCGTACCTTCACGGCAGGGGATGCACCAGCCGCAGCTCTCATGCTGGTAAAACTGCGTCACGCGCAGCGCGAATTTCACCAGGCACGTGTGATCGTCGATCACGATGACACCGCCGGAGCCCAGCATCGATCCCACCTTTGGCAAGGAATCGAAGTCCATCGCGACATCGATCTCATCCGGAGTGATAATCTGCACCGACGATCCGCCCGGCACCACACCTTTCAGCTTCTTGCCCTTTACCATGCCGCCGGCAACGTCGTAGATCATCTTCTTCAGGTTGTAGCCCATGGGCAGCTCGTAGACCCCGGGCCGCTCCAACTCGCCGCTCATGCAGAACAGGCGTGTGCCGCCATTCTTCGGCGTACCCAGCTTTGCGAACCACTCGCCGCCGCCCAGGATGATGTGGGGAACGCTTGCCAGGGACTCGGCATTGTTGATGACCGTCGGCCCGCCCCACAGGCCAACTACCGCCGGAAACGGCGGACGAATGCGCGGTATGCCGCGCTTGCCTTCCAGCGACTCCATCAGCGCCGACTCTTCGCCGACTTCATATGCTCCAGCACCCGAGTGCACAAAGATGTCGAGATCGACGCCAGAGCCGAAGATGTTCTTGCCGATGAAGCCGCGCGCGTAGGCGTCGGCAACGGCCTTCTCCATGATCTGGACAAGGTAGCGATATTCGCCCCGCAGATAGATGTAGCCGGTCTTCGCGCCGACGGCGAGCGCCGCGATCATCACTCCTTCGATAACCGAGTGCGGATCGTGCTCGAAGATCAGACGGTCTTTGCAGGTACCGGGCTCGCTCTCATCACCGTTGCACAACACGTACTTCGGCTTGGGCGACTGCTTAGGTACGAAAGACCACTTCATTCCTGTCGGAAATCCCGCGCCACCACGGCCGCGCAAATTCGACGCCTTCACCTCGTTGATGATGGCATCCGGCTGCATGGTCAAGGCCTTTTGCAGTGCCTTATAGCCATCGAGCTCTAGATAACGGTCGAGCGAAGTCGCACCCTTGCCAAATCGCTTGGAGACGACCTTCACTTCGTCGGGATGGGAAACCAGGTACGCCATTGGCGATATCGCTGTTCGGTCCTCGCTGTTCGCTCTTCACCAGAATCACTGATATCCACTGTGGCGAATCGCGAAAGGCGAATAGCGATTCCTTACTGCTGCTCCTTCTTCTTCAATCCTTCAATCAGCTCGTCGATCTTTGCCGCGGTCAGATTTTCGACGAACTCGTAATTCATCATCATCGCCGGCGCCCACGAGCACGCGCCGATGCACTCGACCTCTTCCAGATAGAACAGGCCGTCGGACGTCGTCTGCTTGTTGCCCACACCCAGCTTCTTCTTGCACTGCTCGAAGATATCTTCCGCACCGCGTAGCAGGCAGCTGACGTTGGTGCAGATCTGGAAGTTATATTTGCCGACCGCGCGGGTGCGCAGCATGGAGTAGTAACTGATCACGTTGCGCACTTCCAGGTCCGACAACTCGACGCGCTGCGCGATCTCATGAATGGCTTCTTCAGTCAGACTGCCGAGTTCATCCTGGATGTAGAGCAGCATTGGAACGAGGACCGAGCGCTTGGTCGGATAATGCGTGACCATCGTCGCGAAACGCTGTTCGAGTTGGTCGGAGAATTTCATGAATCAGCAATCAGCTTTTTGGCAATTAGCAAGACATTGCGAAGGCGCGTCCTGGTCACATGCTAACTGCCAGGCGCCAAGTGCTTCCCTTATCTGTCGCAATCTCCCAGCACGATATCGATGCTTCCAATCGCGGCGACCACGTCCGCAATCAGCCGGCCTTCACACATCTTGCGCAGCGCTTGCAGATTCGCGAACGACGGCGAGCGCATGTGCACGCGATACGGCTTTGCAGTCCCGTCGCTCACCACGTAATAGCCCATCTCGCCGCGCGGCGATTCGATCGGCATATACACTTCGCCTTCCGGCACGGTAAAGCCCTCGGTCACGATCTTGAAGTGATAGATGAGCGCCTCCATCTGCGTCTTCATCTTCTCGCGATCGGGCAGCACGACCTTGGGCGCATCGGCCTTCACCGGGCCTGCGGGCATGCCTTCCAGCGCCTGCATGGCGATCTTTTGTGACTCGCGCAGTTCGGCCACGCGCACCAGGTATCGCGCATAGACGTCGCCGACAGTCGAAGTCGGCACGTTGAACTTGAACTTCTCGTAACCCGTGTAGGGCATATCCCGCCGCAAATCGACATCGACACCGCTAGCACGCAAGGTTGGACCCGTGGCGCACAATGCAACCGCGTC
>JASHXK010000575.1 GCA_030043575.1 Terriglobales bacterium | reverse complement strand
TTCGACGGAGCGTCGAGATCGCAAAGATATTGAGCGGTGATGCTGTTATCGGTAACGATCTGGCCAGTATCAAGATTGGTGATTACCGGGTCCTCCATTATGACGGCCGCTCCAAACAGTCCATCCATCAGGTTAGCCTGCATAGCAGCGTAGATGTCATTGCACTCGCGCGAACTCTTCGATGTAGGAGTGCAAGTCGGCTGTTGCGCGGGATCGCCCTGGTAGACGTTCTCGCCGCCGATCGGCCACATGGTAAACGCCAACGGATTATTAGGATTGGGGTAGTTCCACAGATAGAATTGGGCATAAAAGCCGCCGCAACCGGGAAGTGGCGGCGAGGAGCAAGCGGGAGTCGGCGGGCCGGGATAGGTTGCGGTGAAGGTACAAACTGCCGTCGATACAGATGGGCAACCGGGAAAGGCCAGCGACACAACCGTGGCCACGTAATAGGCCCAGGTAGGGTATACGTGGTAACCCGGAAAATGATCGACCACTACCACGTGATTAGTGGTGTGGTCATTTTGCACGATTCGCCGGGAGGGCAAATTGTTTTGCTGCTCATAATTGACGTCGTTTTCGATGACTACGATGGAGTTTCCCGGATGAACCGTTTGCCAATAGAAGGTTACCGAATATCCGTTCTGATCGTAGGTATTACTGACGATGGCGTATACGCTACTCGGGATAATCTCGCCCTCATCGACGGTAGCTGAAGAGGGCGTCGCTGCCAGAATGGCGAAAATCAAGCACAGCGATGGCAACGTGAATGGCTTCCGACGTGATGCCGCCAGGCGCAGGTAACGGGGAACGGTATATCCAAACGTCATCTCAAGTCTCCTTAGTGTGAAAGGGAGCCCTGTTCTTGATACGGTGATGGGTAATTTTGGGCCGGTTCCCGCCGGGAAACAAGCTTTTTTCTTCGCAAGATGCTTCCCGGTTCATGGATTGTCACCATGGTCGGACGCGTCTTTCGCTGCGGTGCAATACAATCCATGTACCCATGCCGGGTGTGCTCGACTTCAGCAACGTCACCAAGGACTACGGCATACCGTGGTCGCGCCGTCGCATTCGCGCGCTGGAGGGTTTCACGCTGTCGCTGGAGCGCGGCGAGATTTTCGGTTTTCTCGGACGCAACGGCGCCGGCAAGACCACCGCGATCCATCTGGCGCTGGGATTCATGCGCCCCACGTCTGGAGCCGGCCATCTGCTAGGCAAGCCCTTCGGCGATGCCGCGTCGCGCGCACGCATCGGCTTTCTCGCCGAGAATGTTGCGCTCTATCATCGTCCGGCGAGAAAGCTCTTGCGCTATTACGGCGGGCTGAATGGCATGCGGCCACAGCGGCTGCAACTGCGATCGAGCGAGGTCCTGCGTCAGGTCGAGCTGGAGCTGGAGGCGAACCGCAACGTCGCCAGGTTTTCGCGTGGCATGCAGCAGCGCATCGGTCTCGCGCAGGCGCTGATCAACGATCCCGAACTCCTGATCCTCGACGAGCCAACTTCCGCGCTTGATCCGCTGGCTCGTGTCACCATGCGCGAGCTGCTGCTGGAAGCCAATCGCGCCGGGAAGACCGTCTTCCTCAGTTCGCATCTGCTTTCCGAGATCGAGATGATCTGCCATCGCGTCGCCATTCTCGACAAAGGGAGACTCGTCAAACTCGGCAGAACGGAAGAGCTGCTAATCTCGCGCGATCGCTACGAAGTCGTCGCGCGCGGCATTCCCACGAACAGCTTCGAGCTTTCGGCGTACTCGCTGCCCCAGGTTCGCGGCCTTCCTCTGGACGCTAACCTGGCTGGCGACGGTCGCGTGCAGTTCACTATACCTGCTGCGGCGCAACGCGACGCATTGCAAAGAATCTGGTCACTGGGTGGGGAGGTGCTGAGTGTCAACCCCGTGCGTCGTACTCTGGAAGAAGTGTTTGTCGAGCTGACGAACAAAGGAAGCGTCTTATGAAGCCAGTCGTGCTGATGGCGGCAAATTTCCTGCGCGAGCACCGCTGGCCCGCGCTTCTCCTCTTCGCCTGGATCGCCCTCCTGGCGCTGGCCGCCGCCGATCTGACCCGCCGCTACAGTGCGCCCGAAGACGTCATGTTCTACATCACGCAACAGGCCATCTTCATCTGTGTCTTCAGCGCCTTCCTTGCCGCCGACGCCATCCACAACGACCGCAAATCCAAGCGCATTCTCCTGGTTCTGTCCAAGGCGATCACGCGCTCCGAATATCTGCTGGCGCCCATCGTGGGAGCCTCTGCCGCGGCGCTCGCCTATGCCTTGCTCTTCGATGTCTGCTGCCTGTGGCTCACCGATCGCGCGCATATGCCAAGCGCAGGCATCCTTCCGCTGGCGCTGCTCGTCATGGCCGGCTCCATCCTTGCCGCCGCCGTCTCGCTGTTCTTTTCCACGTTTCTGAATCCCTACGTCGCCATCGCCGCAACCGTCCTGCTCTTTACCGCGCCGGGATCGCTGCACCTCCAGCACCACGCCTGGTCGGCGTGGCTGCCGGGCTTCCCGATTCTGATTAAGATGATCGATCTCAAGTTGGCGCCCTATGCGACCATCTCATGGAAAACCATCCTGATCGCGATGGCGCAGGCCGTGATCTTTTGGGGGATGGCGGCAGCCGTCTTCAACCGCAAAGACATCGCTGTGCCGGTCGAATAGCTGCCGCCGATGACCTACGCAGGCTGCCGATTACCTGAAGGTTTGAAGGGGACCGCCTTCAGGCCGTCCGTAAACAGCTCACTGATCAATTCGCTTTAGCCGCTGAGGAAAGCCGGCAACAATCTGGTAAGAACCTGGTCAAAGGTTAGGCGGCGTGGCCGTACTGCCCGCAGCCGGAAGCTTGGTTGCGTTATCGTGCGCCTCTTCTGCGTTGCGCATGATCCTCACCAGTAAAGCGATTTCCGATTGCGCCAGCGTCACGTGATAGCGCGCGTCGTTCGGGACAGCTGGATCGCGGCTCAGCAGATATAGGAGCTGCATCAACTCCTGCAGTCGATTGTTAGCCGTGTTCAGGACATCCTGCGCGCCGAGCTCAGTGGCAGGGCGCTGTGAAGGCCGGTCAAGCCGCCGGCAATTGTTCGTCCCGCTGCGTCCAGTGAATTCAAGGGATTGCGATGGAGTGGAACTGATTGGATTTTGATTTTCCGGCTTTTTGTAGTGCGGCTGCTTCAAATCGCTTCTCTCACTGAAATACATCGTCACATTCCCTTCCCTTGAATAAGCCGTTGAGTTCCGAAAACGAGAGAAGTGAGCGCGAACATTAACTAGATGCCGCTTCGCTGCTCGGGTTACACGAAATCTCCCGCGTTGACCATGCGATGACGGAGCAATTGCGTGACCACAACGCGGATCCCTTGCATCGCGCCGGCCACTTCACTCCAGAATGTATCGGGGGACGGAAGCAGAGCTACCTAACAAAGACGCGCGCAATTCAACGCAATCAACATCTCCGAATGAATCGCGCGTGCCTGCGGCGTTACGAAAGTGACGAAATGTGACGCGAATGCGGAAGAAGTTGTGGCCGGCGAAATTGCGATGGCAAAATTCGTGCGTGCATGATGGCGCCCGACAAGGCCGGTCGCCGGCATCAGAGGAGAGAAAAATACCGAGACGATCGCCGCAATGACGACGAAAGTAATGAAGCTGTGACGGCCCAGGATCATCGTATTCCAGGAAATACTTC
>JASHXK010000574.1 GCA_030043575.1 Terriglobales bacterium | reverse complement strand
CTGGAAGAGCTGGCGCCATTCCGCGAGGATTACGAACATCACCAGACCGGTGAAACCAACGGCGATTCGCATCTGAAATCAATGCTGGTGCATCACGAGGTGATCGTGCCCGTGACAGCCGGCAAACTCGA
Organism: Terriglobales bacterium; assembly: GCA_030043575.1. GTDB lineage: Bacteria > Acidobacteriota > Terriglobia > Terriglobales > Acidobacteriaceae > Bog-257. The sequence goes on along the minus strand of JASHXK010000574.1, from coordinate 3,896 downwards.
TCTGGGACCGTGGCAGCGGATCTTCTACGCCGAGTTCGATGGGCAGAGAAGAAAGCGGCTGGTGATTAAGGTGATGGGCGAGTAAGAAGCTATGAGCCGCGAGCTATGAGCCTTGAGCTAAGAGCTGCAAGCCAAACTTCGGTATCTGAGGACCAACAGGAAAGCCCATCGTCGCGGACGGGCTTGAATCGATTCTTTTGCTCGGAGCCATCGGCTCATAGCCCACGGCTTCTAGAACGTGAACGCCAACCCGCCGCGGACGCTACGCGCCGTTTGTACCAGATACACGGTGCTGCCGTCGGGACCGATCACTGGCACATAGCCTTGCGCCAGCAAATTGCGCACATCGATCAGGGCTTCCATGTTGCCCGGCATGCCGTGGAAGTGGGGCAGCGGCTGGCGAATGAAGAGACTGAAGAAGGGATCGGTCTGTCCCGGCGAGGCGTTGAATAGATCAACGGGAACCAGCGTCTGGCCGCTGGTCCAGCGGTACGAGACAATCCACTTGGTCTTGTATCGCGATACCGAGCCGTTCAGTTTGAGCGCAGCCGAATGCCTCCAGGCATGGCTCATATCACTCGGCAGCGAACTCCAGTTGACCCATGGCTGGTCCAACTCCAGCACCCCGCCGTAGGTGTAGTCCAAAGTCGCCGTGACATTGTTCGACAGCTTGCGTTGATAAACAGCGCGCACGCCCTGCGCTTTTAACTCTCCGCCGTTGTAATTGAACGTACCCGAGTAAATGTCCGGCAGGATGTCGCCGCTAATGGCGTCGACATCGCCAACACCCAGCAGAGCCGGGTCCTTCACGCGATCGTTGTAATAGGCCAGTTGAAACTTATTGGCGCCCATGCGCTGCGAAAGTGAGAGCTCATGGTGATGGGCATTCTCCAACAGCGGATTGCCGTCAACCATGCTCATCCGCGGACCGCTTTCAGAGAGGTCGGCCGGGGCAGAGTCGAAGCCTTTGCTGGCGCGCGCATCGGGCTCGGAGGTCGCGTAGCGGTATTCCAGAATCGTGTTCTCGCCCAGATGCAGGTCAGCGGTGGCCGCGGGCCGGAAGGCGTTAACCTCACGCCCCAGGAATTGAATCGCCTGACCTTCGGTGTCGACCTTGAAGTCCATCAGATTGCCCACCGAGAACCCGTCCGAGTAGGACATCGCGATGGCTTGCAGCGCTCCCCCGCGGGGCACAGTGTCGGGAGCGGCAAAGTGCCGGACAATCAGAGCGACCGACGGAGACCATCCGTCATTGGTGTTGCGCGTGTAGGAGGTGCGAACCACGCCGTCGGGAACGCCGTTGCCATATCCGAGGTCACCGGCAATACCCAGGGTTCCAGTGTGGAAGAGCGACTGCTCAACATTGAAGGCGGTTCCCAGATCGGAGCCGCTGGCGTAGCCCTCGCTGGCAGCGCCAGCCATCATGGCCAGGGTTGCCTGCAGAGGCTGACCGTCCTCGGCCTTTTCCACGATGATCGCGGTGTCGCCGTCGAAGCGCAGGACCGGACGATTGGCGGTGGAGCGCAAGGTCCACTTCCAACTGTCGTCATCGCTATCACTCTTCTTGACGGGCGGCAGCATGCTCACGGCTTCGAACAAGGTCTTCAGCGTGACATTGACGATTTTGTTGGCGCCGGCCGCAAGAACGACATCCTGACGCAGCGTGCTAAGGAACGACGGTGCAGAGGCGTATACGTCGTAAGTGCCGGGAGCCAGGCCGCCCAGGCTGAAGAATCCCTTCGCGTCGGTATAGGCAAGCTGGGGCTGACCGGTGGCGCTCAGCAACTCAATCGTCGCGCCCATTTGTGGGACGCCGGCCGTATTTTTAACATATCCTGAAATTGAACCCGGATTGACCCCAGCTGCCGCGGTAGCGCAGAGCGAGGCCACGACTACACACCATGCCAAGATTCGGGTCATTGTGTCAGCCCCCTGTCAGAGGTTCCAGGATCAAAATACTGCGAACCAAACCGGGCTCGCAGCTCCCAACTCGCAAACTACTCGACGGCGAAGCGTACCGACGGCGCAATCTGCTGCTTCGAGACGTTGTCGTCCACCTTCACCGTCAGCTTATAGACGCCCGGTGGAAAACTGTTCAACGCTAAGCTTTTCTCCAGCGTGATTTGCTCTCCTATTCTACCCATGGAGTCGGTTGACTCAGTGGAGTGCAATACCGCTTGATTGTTGGCCGTGTTTACGATTTCGTACTCAATATTTGCCGACGGCTTCTTGGTTTTGTCGTCTGGCTGAAGATTATAGATCTGCATCCACAGACTCATGCGCTGATCTTTCTTAAACGTTGCAGGCTTGCCGTCAGCGCCATCCAGGTGGGGATAAGCCAGCTTGGTTTCGCCGATCACGAAGTTGCCCGAGCCCACATCCTTGGTGGCCACCTTCTCCATCTTGTCGGCGAGAATCAGCGACGAAGCCGACAGCTTATCGTCACTGAATTCGGGCACCATGATTCCACGGCTCCAAGTACCGACGCGGTCGCCGTTCACATCCTTCACCACGATGTCCAGGCGATAACGGCCGGGACGCAAGGGAATTGCCTTCCAGTAAAGCTTGGAGAAATTTATCTCCTTTTCCAGCAGCTCCGGCGGTACGTCGACCTGCACGGTATCCTCGAAGGTCTGGGCCACGCGGCCAGTGATTCCGGTCACCCGCCCGAAGATATTGACCGTCCCTCGCTGAATGCCGTCTTTGGAAGCGAAGGTGATGTCCTTGTTCTGCACCTTCAAGGTCACCGGAACCAGCACGGTGTCGTCGGTTACCTTCACAAAATCGGTACGAACCTCGAAGGGCATCAGATTGACGTTGATCTTGTGGCTGACAACTTCTTCCAGATCCTTGAACTTGACGGGAGGAGGCGACTGCACCTTGGCCAGCATCTCCATCTTGTCGAATTCTTTGGTGTTCTCCATCGCCTGCATCGAGCCGGGATTGGCGGCGAAGGGGTCCATACGATCAGTCCTGCTGGACAGCCCCATCTGCTCGTAGAGCGTCGCGCCGCCCGGAGTATGCAGCAAGGCGTCCTTGTCGTTCGGGCTCTGGGCCAGATGGTAGGAGCCGCACATGCAGTCATCGACGAACTCGAGTTCGATGTTTTCGCCCACACCCTCCAGGTAGCGATAGCGCCAATCCTCGAAGGGGTAAGTGCTGGTCGTGCCCCCACCCTCTTGCATGGTGCGATCGTAGGTTCCACCGCTGGGATGCTCGGTAACCTGGTCTGGCGGTCCCCATATGATGTATATGCGGCCGCGATCGGTCTTCCAACCTGGGATACCAGCCGAGTAGTGCTCGTTGGCGTAAGCAATACGGCGGTAGTGTTCTTCCTTGTACTCATTCTCCGGGGTGTCGGGAGTCGGGTCACGGCGCAGCCAGAACTGCTCAATGAACTGGTCACGCTCCTCGTCGTTGGAGAGCGCCTTGAAGGCCGCCTTCTCTTCCGGAGTGATGATGTACACCACGTCTTCGTTGAGCCACTTCTTGTAAGTGCTGCTCAACTCCTGTTTCAGGGCTTTGGAGCTTTTCTTCTTTTCCTGCTCAGTCAGCGGACGCTTGAGCGGATCGGTCGATTGGTCATTGGCCGGCGTCTGAGACGACGTGCTTTGCCCCGACGCGGCGGGAGGCGGAGAGGCCGTGCTCTGACCCGGCGCCGTCTGACCGTTGGTTTGGTTCAGTTTGCTGTCGGCAGCAGTCGACGAGCTCTGTGCTGCGGCAAAAGTCGTAGACAAAGCGAAGACCAGCGGTAATGCAAAACAGTACAGCAGCGCACGCAACTTCATGGTTCTTAAAACGACTCCTACGCAGACACTAAGCACTTGTAAAATTGTATGTTCTTGCCAGTCCGGAAAGCAAGGCTGGCGGTACGAAATTCCGTTCCTGGGTGACGG
>JASHXK010000573.1 GCA_030043575.1 Terriglobales bacterium | reverse complement strand
GTGCAGGCGATGCGCCGGCCCAGATATGGCTTCGCCGTTCCCTGATGATAGAGCGTCTGTCCATGACAACCGACGAGCTCGCACTGCAATCGCGCACGCCGTTGCGCGGAACGGACAGCATCGGCATACAGCGAACCTAGCAAAAAGTTGAGCCGCGAGAGATCAGCCACGCTGGCGGAGCGCGCATTCATCATCGCCAGCACGGCGCGGCGCACCTCGCTGGGGTAAGGAAACTGATAATGCGCCAGCAATTCCAGACGCGAGCGAAATCCGCGGCCCTGGAGTCGCACCAGCGCAACATCGATGCTGTCTGCCGAGGTCCCGCTCATCACCCCGGCGACGATCATTCCACCACCTCATCGGCATTCATCGCACGGGCGCGTAGCTCCTCACCGAACTTCCAAATCTCACGCGTCAGGCGTTCCACGGTTTTGCGCGTCGGCGCATCGGGCATCTTCCACAAAGCTCTCGATTTCTTCTTCGCCTCGGACACGCGCTTTGCCTTTTTGCCTACTAATGCCGCAAACTTCTTGTCACTCTCCGCCTGCTTCACAACCGCCTCGAACGCGCGCCGCACGCTTTCTTCTTTCTGGCAGACGAGGAACATGTCGGCGCCCGCACGCAGCGTCTCGACGGCCGCGTCTTCGATGGGCGCGGCAGCCAGCACGCCGCCCATATCAAGATCGTCGGTGATGACGAGCCCGCGATAGCCAATCTTCCTGCGCAGAACGCCGCGCATCCACTTCTTCGAAAGCGACGCCGGAGTTTTATCGTCGGTCACCTGCGGATAAGCCGCGTGCGCCACCATCACGAACGGCAGGTCACGTCGCAGCTTGCGGTAAGGGACCAGATCTTCCTTCCACATCCGCTTCCATGGTTTGTCGATCACCGGCAGCTCGTTGTGCGAATCGAGATTGGCCTCGCCCAGCCCGGGAAAGTGTTTGCCACAGCCGAGAACGTCGGCTTCGCGCAGCCCTCGCAGGAATGCGCGCGCGTAGGCAATGGTCTGTTTTGGATTTGGCGACACGGTGCGGGAGCCGAGAACGGCTGCCGAGGCCGCCAGCCGCAAGTCGAGCACCGGCGCAAAGTCGACATTGAATCCGAGGGCCCGCACCTCTTCGCCCAGCAGCCGGCCGTGCTTGCGAAAAAGTTTCTTCGAGCCAGCAGTGGCAACCTCGCCCACGGACGGCATCGGCGCGATCACCTCACGCAGACGATCCACCGTACCGCCCTCCATGTCGACACACAGAAACATCGGTTGCGCGCTGACCTTCCGCGCTTCGGAAAGTAAAGCGTGCGTCTGCTCGGCATCTTCGAGATTGCGCTTGAAGAGGACGATGCCGCCGGGCTGCAACGTCTCCAGCATGACCCGCAAGCGCTGGGACATGGTCGTGCCGTCAAAGCCCATGACGAGCAATTGCCCAACCTGGCGGCGAAGTTCAAGGCTGCGCTTGGAAGGCATGAAGTAGAAAGTGTAACGCCGAGGAGAGATTAGAAGCGAAGATGTGCATGGTCCTTCATGGTAAAGGGCCCAAGGTGCCTGCTGATCCGTCGATTATTGACCTTCCAATCGCGACAAACGGCGCTCATGCGAATCCGCAACGCCGGCTAATTGCGTGACCGTTCCAGCCAATGTTGCGAGCATGGAAGTAAGGCGCTCGTGGCCCTCAGTGAGCTTGTCAATTCGCTCGGTTACCAGAGCAAGTTGCGCCGCGGTCTGCTGTTGTGACTCCTGCACCTTGACGATGTCGCTATACAAGCGTCCCAGCGCCGCCCAAACTTCCTCAAAGTTCTGAAATGCCACGCTCCCGCCTTCCGTTCAGCCTGTGATTGAAAGATATCGAAATTTATATGTCGTGTCCATGTCATGGAGTTATGGACGCATTATCCTCAATCCATCTGCTTCTTCAACTCGTGCAGCAGATTCAGCGCTTCCAGCGGGCTTAGGCGATCGAGGTCGGTTTCTTTCAGCCGGTCCACGATCTTTTGCGAGAGCGGAGTAAAGATCGTGAGCTGCATCGGAGCCGGCTCCGCGGCCTCGTCATGCGCCAGATGTGTGACCGCACTACGCTCTGCGTTTTCATGTTCGGCCAAGACCTCGCGTGCGCGATGCACTACGTCGGCCGGCAAGCCAGCCAGCTTCGCTACTTCGATACCGTAGCTCTTATCGGCCGCACCCTCCTCGACCTTGCGCAGAAAAACAATTCCTCCGCCGCTCTCTTTCACCGACACGTGATAGTTCTTAACCCCGCTCAGCCGGTCGCCTAGTTCCGTCAGCTCGTGATAGTGCGTGGCAAAAAGCGTCTTCGCGCGCGTGTTGGCGTGAATGTACTCGATGGCAGCCCACGCGATCGCCAAACCGTCGTAAGTTGCAGTACCTCGCCCGACTTCGTCGAGCAGGATCAGCGAGCGCGGGGTTGCCGTGTTCAGGATGGCTGCGGTTTCGGTCATCTCGACCATGAAGGTCGAACGGCCGCGCGCGAGATTGTCGGCCGCTCCGATGCGAGTGAAGATGCGATCCACCAGCCCAAGCCGCGCCGCACGCGCCGGAACAAACGATCCCATCTGCGCCATCAGGACGATGAGCGCAGCCTGACGCAGATAGGTGGACTTGCCTCCCATGTTGGGCCCGGTGATCAGCAGAATCGAATGCGTCGTGCCGTTGAGGTAAAGATCGTTGGGGACGAAGCGTTCGGTTGTCCCGGCGATCTCCATCTGCTCGATCACCGGGTGGCGTCCCCCAACGATCTCGATGTCGGCGCTTTCGTCCAGAGCGGGACGGCAGTAATTGCAATTGGCGGCCAGCGCTGCAAACGCAGCGAGCACATCGATCTCGGCCAGCGCCAGCGCCGTCTGGCGAATGCGACGGGCCTCGGCAGCGATCGCCGTACGCAACTCGGCAAACAAACGCCGTTCGCTTTCAACGATCTTCTCCTGCGCATCGAGTACCTTGGCCTCGTACTCCTTCAGCTCATGCGTGGTGAAGCGCTCGGCATTCACCAGAGTTTGCTTGCGCTCGTAGTCGTTCGGCGCAAGGTGCAGATTCGCTTTGGAGATTTCAAGATAGTAGCCGAACACGCTATTGAACTTGACCTTCAGCGACCCGATGCCGGTGCGCTGGCGCTCGCGCTGTTCAATCTGCGCGATGTACTGCTTGCTGTTGCGGCTGAGGTCGCGCAGTTCGTCGAGCTCGGCATCGACGCCGCTGCGAATCACCCCGCCATCGGCGAGCGTCAACGGCGGCTCATCCTCGAGTGACGAAACAATACGATCATGCAAATCGCCGAGCTCATCACATTGGCGATGCAGTTGCTGCAATCGCTCGGCTGCGAAGTGCGAGAGCGCCGATCGCGCGACAGGTAGTTTTGCTAACGAACTCGCCAACGCCAGCAGATCGCGCGGATTCGCCGTCTCCAGTGTCACGCGGCTGAGCAGGCGCTCCAGATCGAGGATGCCTTCCATCGCGCGCCGCAACTCTTCGCGCCCGACCAGATCGCGCACCATACCCTCGACAGCGTCCAGCCGGGAGTCGATTTCCCTGATGTCGATCGCGGGCCGCAGCATCCATGCGCGCAGCAGGCGCTTGCCCATGGGAGTAACAGTGCAATCAAGACGGCGGAAGAGTGTCGCGTTATCAGCCGAACCGGCAAACAACGGTTCGATCAGCTCCAGATTGCGAACCGTAACCGCATCAAGCACGAGGCAGCTCTGGCGTTCGTAGAAGCCGATGCGATCGACGTGATCCAGCGATCCACGCTGCGTGGTACGGACATAATGCAGGATCGCTCCGGCTGCGGTCGCAGCGGCCGCACGATCAGCCAGTCCAAAGCCTTCCAGCGAGAGCACGCCGAAATGATTTTCCACCTGCGGAATGGCGTAGTCGGAGGCGAAGACCCAATCCTCCAGCGGCGTCTCTGTCCAGGTTGCATTTTCCAATGAGGCAACGCGTGGCGCAGCTGCCGGCTGGGGCGACGAAGCTCGTGGCTTATCAAACAGCGGCAAGGACGATGCAAACAGCACCTCGCGCGGCCGCAAAATCAGCAGCTCTTCGCGAATGCGACGCTCGGCATCCTCGCCCACAAACTCGGTGGCACGAAATTCGCCGGTGGAAAGATCGAGCGCCGCGAAACCTACAGCATTGCCTGCACGCGCTACACACGCAAGAAAGTTATTCTCCTCCGAGCCGAGATGAGCGTCCGCCGCTGTGCCCGGCGTGAGTACGCGCGTCACCTCGCGTTTCACCAGCTTCTTGGCGACCCGCGGATCTTCCATTTGATCGCAGATGGCAACTTTGAAGCCTTTGCGAATCAGCTTGGCAATGTAGTTGTCGGCCGAGTGATAGGGCACGCCGCACATCGGAATCGCAATGCCCTTTTCCTTGTTGCGCGAGGTAAGCGTGATTTGCAGTTCGCGCGCGGCAACTACCGCATCCTCAAAGAACAGCTCGTAAAAATCGCCCAGGCGAAAAAACAATAGAGCGGTGGGATGCTCCTTTTTGATGGCGGCGTATTGCCGCATCAGCGGCGTGGACGGCTCGGTCATGGCAGGAAAACTGGGCGGATTATAACAGTCGCAACGGACATCATTTCGACACTCCAAGTCGCGGTGCTACACTGCGATGTCTTGCAGGCAGGATTCATGGCAACCATCATAGATTTTGAATGCAGCAAGTGCGGCGAGAAGTATGCTCCGCAGCCCGCGCCGACAATTTGCCCGAAGGACGGCGGGCCACTGTACGTGCGTTACGATCTCGGCGACATCCGTTGGTACCACACACGCGATTCCCTGATCGGCGGTCCGAAAAACATGTGGCGTTATGCCGCGGTGCTCCCTGACGCCGAGCCGGTCACACTGGGCGAAGGATTCACGCCACTTCTGCCCAGCCGCAAGTATCCCAATTTGGCCATCAAGGATGAAGGCCTGAATCCAACCGGCTCCTTCAAGGCGCGCGGTATGGCCGCGGCCATCACCATGTTGCGTCATTACGGTGTAAAGAAGCTGGCTGCGCCGTCGGCGGGAAATGCGGGAGGCGCGCTGGCGGCTTACGCTGCCGCTGCCGGACTCGAAGCCTACATCTTCATGCCCAAAGACGTGCCGATTGCGAATCGGCTGGAAGTTGAAGCTGCCGGCGCTCACTTGACGCTGGTCAACGGACTCATCAGCGACTGTGGCCGCATGGTTGCTGAGCGCAAAGAGAGAGAGGGATGGTTCGATGTCTCGACACTCAAAGAGCCGTTCCGCGTCG
>JASHXK010000064.1 GCA_030043575.1 Terriglobales bacterium | reverse complement strand
CTCGCGCGTCATCTCCGCGATGGCGGTGGCCGGTGAACCCAACGCCTCTTCCGGAGTCAATCGCGCGAATAGATCAAGCGCCCGGGCAATGATTCCCGTCCACCCCGTCTGGTGACTGGCGCCCAATCCCGCCCCGTTATCGCCATGGAAGTATTCATAGAAGAGGATGTAATCCTTCCAGTAGGGATCTTCCTGGAACTTCTTCGTTCCGCCATAGATCGGCCGCCTGCCGTTCTCATCGCGCAGGAACATTTTCGAGGCCCGCTTGCCAAGGTCCTTTGCCACCTCAAACAGTGTCATGTATTTTCCGGAACCGGTCGGGCACTCGACTTTGAAGTCGGGGCCGTAGAAGGGATACATCTGCAGCAGTCCGCGGATGATGAGGCCGTTGACCGGCATCCAGATTGGTCCCCGCCAGTTAGAGTTGCCGCCAAACATGCCGGTGTTCGATTCTGCCGGCAGATATTCGACCTTGTACTCCTGGCCCTGCAGGTGGAACACAAAGGGATGATCGTGGTGATATTTCGACAAAGAACGAATTCCGTACGGACTGAGAAATTCGTTCTCGTCGAGCATATAAGCCAGAATGCGCCGCAACTTGTCCCGGTCGCACACGGAAGCCAGCCTGCGCCCCTTGTATCCTCCGGTCTCGAGATCGTCGGCCCGGACCAGCTTCTTGAATACGTCGGGGTGACGCTTGCGGAACAGCTCCATCAGCTCCATGATGCGGGGGCGTTTCTTGAAGGTATCCGCCTCGAATACGTTGGCTGCGCACAGCGGCAGCAAGCCAACCATCGACCGGATCTTCAAGCGCGTGGTATCGCCGTTGGGGAAATGCAGGAGGTCATAAAAGAAGCCGTCCTGCTCGTCCCACATCTGATCCTGGGCTCCGCCAATGCGGTCCATCGCGTAGGTGATCCAGGCGAAGTGCTCGATGAAGCGGAAGGCGATTTCTTCATACATCGGATCGTAGTCCGTCAGGACCAGCGCGATCTCCAGCATGCACAGGCAATAGAACGCCATCCAGGCGGTACCGTCGGCTTGATCCAAATGCCCGCCGGTTGGCAACGGCGCACTGCGATCGAAGACGCCGATGTTGTCCAGGCCGAGAAAGCCTCCCGCAAACACGTTGCGGCCCTCGGGGTCTTTGCGATTGATCCACCAGTTGAAGTTCAGCATCAGTCCCTGGAAGGAGCGCTCCAGGAAGCGGAGATCAGCCCGGCCCAGCTCGATTTCGATGCGGTAGAGAAACAGTGTCGCCCAGGCGTGTACCGGCGGGTTCACATCGCTGAAGTTCCACTCGTAGGCGGGAATCTGCCCATTGGGATGGGAGTACAGCGTACGCAACATCAGCAGGAGCTGTTCTTTGGCGAAATCAAAATCGACCAGCGACAGCGCAATGGTATGGAAGCCGAGGTCCCAGGCCGCATACCAGGGATACTCCCACTTATCCGGCATGGAGATCACGTCGGCGTTATACATGTGGAACCACTCGGTGTTGCGCACCTTCCTATCGCCGGAACTGAGCACCGGATGCGAGTTGTGTTCGAGCAGCCACTTGTCGAGGTCGAAATAGTAAAACTGCTTGGACCACAACATGCCCGCCAGTGCCTGGCGATGTACCCTGCGCTCATCTTCGCTCAAGTTCTTAGGCGTGATGCGATCGTAAAACTCGTCAGCTTCCGCGACTCGCAAAGCGAAGATCTTTTCAAAATCCCCAAAGCCGTTCGCCTTCTTGGCCAGGCGCAACCGCACGACACTGCTTTCGTGTCCCGGGACGTTAAGCACGTAATGCGCCGCTGCCTTTGTTCCTGTTTTGGCAGGATTCACGGCATCTTTTTTCCCTGAGACCACATACTCGTGGAACGCGTCCTTTACATAAGGCGAAGGATTAGTCACACCCCAAAGACGGCTGATGTTCGACTCATTTTCTGTAAACAACAACTCCGCCGCGCCTTCGCACTGCAGCGCGTACTCCCCAAGCTGCGGATGCGATGCCTGGATGCCGTTCAGGCTTGACTGCCGCAACTTAGGTTTCGGTTGGGCTTCATCCCATGACCAGACGTTGCGGTACCACAAAGTGGGAAGCACATGCAGTTGCGCCGCCTGTGGTCCGCGGTTGTGGACGGAAATCTTGATCAGGAGATCTTCGGGATCGGACTTGGCATACTCGACAAACACGTCGAAATAGCGATCTTCGTCAAACAACCCCGTATCGAGCAGCTCATACTCCATCTCCTCACGCGAACGTCGCCGATTGGTCTCCACCAGCTCGCGATAGGGATACTCAGCCTGGGGATATTTGTAGAGATACTTCATGTAGGAGTGAGTCGGAGTGCTGTCGATATAGAAGTAGTATTCCTTGACATCCTCGCCGTGATTGCTCTCGCTGTTGGTCAGGCCGAACAGGCGCTCTTTGAGGATGGGGTCGCGGCCGTTCCACAGCGCCAGGGCAAAGCAGAGCTGTTGCTTATCGTCCGAGATCCCGGCCAGACCATCTTCACCCCAGCGGTAAGCGCGCGAACGCGATTGGTCGTGCGAGAAGTAATCCCAGGCATTGCCGTCTTCGCTGTAGTCTTCGCGTACCGTACCCCATTGCCGTTCACTGAGATAGGGTCCCCACTTTTTCCATGGAATGCCTTGCTCGCGCGCGGTGTTCAGTCGCTTCTGCTCAGTAACCTCGACATAGGTGGGGGACGTTGTCTGAGATGGTTTCATTACAGCTCTCCTTTGTACGTGCGGTTAGGATCCGGAGCGGCGCTGGGGATCGACCTTGCGAGATGAAGCGGGCGTAAGCGATCTTCCCGCGATTCGCCATTACACTACGGCAGATCAACCGGAGCAACTGGTACTTTTGACAGTCGGCGCCCCTTTTGTGCACTAGGACGAAGCGGAGGAGCGACGTCTCGAAGCAGGCGTGACGCGCGGTTTTGTTGCGGTGCGCGCCCCGTCAAGGCGGGCAGCGAAGGCATCGAATGCGGTAGTGGGACCGGTCCAGCGAAGCTGCTCCACGTCATCGAAAAGTGCGATGTCGGTGCGCAGCGTGGCGAGAGTTCGGAAGAGTACGGCGCGCTCCCACTGGCTGCCCAGCGTGGCTGCGAGGGCGCTTGCATTGGCGGCATTCACGCGCCATTCGCGACAGTCTTTCGGTATGGCTTCGAGATGGAGAAACTTGGCCAATACCGCGGCTGACGATTTCGCGCCCCACCCCGGCAGGCCCGGATAACCATCAGCGGCATCGCCCACCAACGCAAGATAATCGGGAATCGATGCCGGCATTACGCCAAACTTGCCCACGACCCCCGCCTCATCCAGAATCGCTTGCGTCCGGCGGTTCAACTGTACGACGCTCTGGCCGCTTACACACTGGGCAAGGTCTTTGTCGGGGGTGCAGATGACCACGCGGTCAACACGCGGATCGCGAGCAGCCACCATTGCCGCAGCAGCCAGGGCGTCGTCGGCCTCGAACTCAACCATCGGCCAGACGACGATCCCCGCGGCCGAGAGGACCTGCTCCAAAAGATGGAACTGCGAGAGTAAGTCGGGCTCAACCCCCGCGCTGGTTTTGTATCCCGGCCACACTCGGTTGCGGAACGATTCGATGACGTGATCGGTCGCAACCCCAAGGTGGGTCGCGCCTGCTTTCATCATTCCCAGCACCGACGCCAGGACACCACGGACAGCAGCAACTTCCTGCCCATTCTCATCGCGAGCCGACGGCAGTGCGTAATAGTGGCGGAACAACTCGTAGGTGCCGTCGACCAGATAGACTTCCAAAGTCAGCTCCAACCGAAAACCGCTAAACACTCTATACGGAAATACATTTCGACGTAACAACTCCTGCCATTTGTTGCCCGTTTAAAACTTCCGCTCCGCCAGAGTCGAGCGGCATCGTTTTGTATCTAAGAAGAAAGCTACACTAAGGTCATGGGGAAGGCTGATCCGAAATGCTGAAGCCGACGTTGCTGACGGTTGACGACGATCCGAATGTCCTGAAAGCGATTGAACGCGACCTGCGCTCCCACTACGGCGACCGTTATCGTGTGCTGCGGGCCAACTCCGGCGACGCCGGGCTGCAGCTGCTGCGTGAACTCAAAGTGCGCAACGACGCGGTCGCACTGCTGTTGGCAGACCAGCGCATGCCGCAGATGGACGGCATCGGATTCCTTGCCGAGGCGAAAAAGCTTTATCCCGACTCCAAGCGCGCTCTGCTGACCGCCTACGCCGATACCAGCGCTGCCATCAATGCGATTAATGAAGTCAACGTGGACTACTTCTTCCTGAAGCCCTGGGATCCGCCAAGCCAGCACCTGTATCCGGTTCTGGATGATCTGCTGGAGGATTGGACGGCTGCGTATCACGAGCCGTATCAGGGCATCCGTGTGCTGGGCACTCGCTGGTCTCCGCGAGCCTACGAGGTGCGCGACTTCCTGGCGCGCAATCATGTCCCGTATCAGTGGATCGATGTAGAGCTGGCCTCGGAAGATCCCGAGGTGAAGCAGCTGATCGCTTCCGTAGGTGACGATGCCGGCCATCTGCCGATGACGCTATTTCCCGACGGAACCCGCATGTTCGAGTCGACACCGGCCGAGCTGGCCGACAAGATTGGCCTGCGAACTCGCGCCGAGACACAGTTCTACGACTTCGCCATTATCGGCGGTGGGCCCGGTGGATTGGCGGCTGCGGTTTATGGCGCTTCCGAGGGTCTGAAGACCGTGATGATCGATCGCGAGGCTCCCGGCGGACAGGCTGGGTTAAGCTCGCGAATCGAGAATTACCTGGGATTTCCGTCAGGCTTGAGCGGGATGGATTTGGCCCGGCGCGCCGTCCTGCAGGCGCAGCGCTTCGGCGTTGAGATTATCGCGCCACAGGAAGCCGTCAGTCTGCGTGCCGAGGGACCCTATCGCATCGTTAGGTTTGCCAACGGCAGCGAGATTTCCTGCCATGCGGCGCTCATTGCGACTGGCGTGCAGTGGAAGCGCCTCGACGTGCCCGGCATGGATCGGTTGCAGGGCGCGGGCGTTTACTACGGCGGCGGCAGCCAGGAGGCGATTTCCTGTAAGGGCGAGATCGTGTACATCGTGGGCGGCGCGAACTCCGCCGGTCAGGCGGCGCTGAACTTCGCCCAATACGCCGAGAAGGTCATCATGCTGCTGCGCGGCGATTCGCTATCGGCGACGATGTCGCGCTATCTGATCGACCAGATCGAGAAGACGCCAAAGATCCAGCTATGGACGCACGCCGAGGTTGCCGAGGTGCATGGCGAAACCCATCTACAGGAGGTCTCGGTGCTGTGTACTGACAGCGGCAAGCTGGAGCGCGTGCCCGCGACTTCCATGTTCATCTACATTGGCGCGATGCCGCGCACGGACTGGCTGGAAGGCACCGTGGTGCGCGATGATCGCGGATTCATTGTGGCCGGACCGGATCTGATCCGGGACGGCAAGCTTCCCTCGAGCTGGAACGTGAATCGGCCGCCCTTCCTGCTGGAGAGCAGTTTGCCGGGCGTCTTCGTTGTCGGCGATGTGCGCCACGGCTCGATCAAGCGCGTTGCGTCGGCAGTGGGCGAGGGCGCAATCGCGGTGCAGTTTATTCATCGTTACATGGCGAAGGTATAGGAAAGATGGCGGGCGTCACGCGAGAAGAACTGCGAACCGTTCCGGTCTTTTACGATCTGCCGGACGATCAGCTGGACTGGTTTCTGGCCAACGCGACCGAGGCACGATTGGCTCCGGGCGACGTCTACGTACGCACCGGGGATCCTGCGGACAAGATGATGGTTGTGCTGGAAGGTGAGCTGCAAGTACGTCGCGACGATGCTCCGGACACGGTCTTTACCATTTCGGCCAAGGCCGTTTCGGGCGCCCTGCCGTTTTCGCGGATGAAGGTCTTTCCTGGGACCGGACGCGCGGTTGCTCCCTCGCACGTGTTGACCTTCCCGGCAGCGATGTTCGATCAGCTGATCGCTCGCATGCCGGAACTGGCGCAGCGGCTGGTCAGCACCATGGTCGATCGCACCCGCGAGGTCACGCGCATGGAGCAGCAACGCGATCGTCTTGCGGCTCTGGGAAAGCTTTCCGCCGGGCTGGCGCACGAGTTGAATAATCCTGCGGCAGCGGTGCGTCGGACGGCAGAACGCTTGCGCGACGTAGTGGGAGAGTTTCGCAATTCAGTGAGTCAGCTGGAGAAGCAGCAGCTCACGGATGGCGAGCGCACGGCGATCGAGAAATTTGAAGGCGACTGCTGCACCGCGGAGCCTGAGACCGACGTCCTCAAAGCGAGCCAGATTCAAGACGAGATCGAAGACCTCCTGCGCCGGCACGGTATCGTCGATGGCTGGCAGTACGCAGCATCGCTGGTGGAATCCGGCGTGATGACTCAGCCACTCGAGACCATGCTCAAGAGTATGCGCAGCGAGGTTGCGGCTCCGGCGCTGCGGCGAGTCTCCACGATGGTCGAAGTGAACGATCTGCTGGACGAGTTGGAAAACGGATCGGCGAAGATCTCCGACCTGGTGCGGGCAATCAAAGAATATTCCTACATGGACCAGGCGCCGGTGCAGGACGTGGATCTCAAGAAGGGCTTGGAGGATACGCTGACCATCATGGGGCACAAGCTGAAAAAGGGCGTCACGGTCAAGCGCGATTACCACGAGACGCCACTGCTGGTGAATTCCTTTGGCAGCGAGCTGAATCAGGTGTGGACCAATATCATTGACAACGCCGTCGATGCCATGAAGGGCAAAGGTGAATTGCGCGTCAAGACCTTCCTGGATGGCGATTGCGCCGTGGTCGAAATTGGCGACTCCGGTCCGGGCATTCCGCCCGATGTGCAATCACACATTTTCGAACCGTTCTTTACCACAAAAGGAGTGGGGGACGGCACCGGGTTGGGGTTGGATACGGCGCTGCGTATCGTGCGCAAACATCGCGGCTCGATCACGGTGAACTCACGGCCGGGCGATACCAGATTTCAGGTGCGCTTGCCGGTAGCGGATGTGCCGGTGCACGACTGACGCGTTGCGAAGTAATCAGGGTGGAGCACGCCTTTCAGGTGTGCCTACCAAGAACTTGAATGAATATAGCTTTAGGTTTGAGGTACTGAATTGCCTCGGCGGCTGAAGGCGTGCTCCACCCTCTAAGCACATTTAACATGACCGAATGGAATGCGTCGGGGTACGCGAGAATCGCCGGACTGCAGGAGGCGATGGCCGAAGAAGTGCTCGGGCAGCTTCAGCTCAAGGGGACGGAGCGCATTCTCGATCTGGGCTGCGGCAATGGCAAGATCACGGCCGAGATTGCCAGGCGCGTTCCTGATGGGAGCGTCGTCGGCGTCGATGCATCGGCGGAGATGATTGCCTCTGCTTCAGAGAAGTTCTTGGAGGCGCAGCATCCCAATCTGCGATTTGAGGTTGCCGATATTCGGGATTTGCGCTTTCGCCAGCAGTTCGATCTCGTCGTTTCCTTCAACGCTCTACATTGGATACCGAACCAGAATGCAGCGCTCCGCTCGGTTCATTCCGCCATGAAGCGGGATGCCGTTGCGCAGCTGCGCCTGGTTCCCGACGGCCCGCGCAAAAGCCTGGAGACTGTGATTGAGGAGACGCGAAAGTCGCCGAGGTGGACCAGTTACTTTCAGGATTTTTGCGACCCTTATCTACATCTGACGCCCGACCAGTATGCTGCACTCGCCGAGCGCAATGGATTTCACGTGCGGCAAGTTCGTACCGCAGACAAAGCCTGGGACTTCAGAGAGCGATCGGCGTTCGAGGCCTCTTGCATGGTGACGTTTATCGAGTGGACGAAGCGGCTTCCTGAAGATGAACGGCTCGAGTTTGTGAGAGAGGTACTGGATCGATACATATCGGTCGCGGGCGGCGAAAGTACCTTCAAGTTTTATCAGATGGATGTGACGCTGATGCGGGCTTGAATCTGACTATGAGCTGCTTTTAACCGTCTCGCTGGCCGACTTGGCGAAGACGATCTCCGATACCAGCAGAATCGCTCCAATCACAATGGCGCTGTCGGCAACATTGAAGGCCGGCCAGTGGTAGCTGCCCACGTAAAAATCCAGGAAGTCCACAACATGGCCGCTCACCAGGCGGTCCCACAGATTTCCCATCGCGCCGCCAAGGATCAACGACAGGCCGATGCTCGTTGTGCTGAGCGCGTGGCCGTTCTTCCAGAGCAGAGCGGAGACGACGATCAGTGCCAGGATGGAAAAGCTGACCAGCGCGCCGATCTTCCATTGCGCGGACGACTCGGCGAACAACCCAAATGCCGCACCGGTATTTTGAACGTGCGTGAGACGAAAAAAGCCGGGGATTACCACCACCGAGTCGTGCAGCGCGATGTTGCTGGCGATGGCCCATTTCGCCAGGCGGTCCAGCAAGAGGACGAGGACTGCGATGAAGAGGAAGTACTTGCGCATGCGCGAATTCGAGTATCCGGCTCCCTGACGTCGAGTTACCTCTATGTTAGACGCTCTTGGGCGGGGAAGGAAGCGGGGACTGACACGCCATTCAGCGCGCCCCAGCCGTCGCTTCGATTTCGGCCAGCACCGCGCTGCAACGCTCGCACACTGTCGGATAGTTGGAATCCTCGCCGACGTGGACTGAGTAATTCCAGCAGCGCTCGCACTTTTGGCCGGGAGCCTGGTTGATCGTAACCATCAGGCCACCATCGCCATTGCTCGCCGCGGCTTTCTCCAGTACGACATCGGAGACGATGAATAGATATCGCAGCTGATCGCGATATCGGTCGAGCACGGGGTAGATGCTGTTCGGCGCGGCGAGATGGACCTGTGCCTCAAGGCTGCTGCCGATACGCTTCTCAGCGCGCGCGGACTCCAGGGCCTTCAACGCTTCGTCGCGAATGGAAAGCAACGTCTGCCAGTCGCTCTTGATTGGCACGACATCGAAGCCTGCTGGTAGCTCGCCGGTCAAATCCTCGGGGGCAGGGAAGTGCTCGAGATGGACGCTCTCAGAGCGCGTCGGTGTTGCCGGCAGAAATCCCCAGACTTCGTCGGCCGTGAAGCTCATGACCGGCGCGAGCAGCCGGACCAGCGCCTCGCCCATCCGCCAGAGCGCGGTTTGTGCCGAGCGGCGCGCCAGAGACTGCGGCGCCGACGTGTAGAGTCGGTCCTTCAGCACATCGAAGTAAATCGCGCTGAGATCGACGACGCAAAAATCTTTCAGCCGCTGATAGAGCCGGTGAAAGGTGAAGCTATCGTAGTGCGAGCGAACATCGCGCGTGACCTCGGCCGCCTGCAGCAGGATGTACTGATCAAGCGGATGCATCTCGGCGAAGGGTATGATGTCGCGCGCGGGCTCGAACCCTTCGACATTACCGAGGATGTAGCGGAAGGTGTTGCGGATTTTGCGATAGCTGTCGGCGATGCGCTGCATCAGCTCGTCGGAGGACATCACGTCCTCGCGGAAGTCGACCGAGGCGACCCACATGCGCCCGATCTCAGCCCCCAGCTTCTCGGCCATCTCCACCGGATCGACGACGTTGCCCAGGGACTTCGACTGGGCACGGCCTTGCGGGTCGAGGGTCCAGCCATGCGTTGCCGCACTGCGATAGGGCGCTTCGCCTCGCGTTGCAACCGCACACAACAGCGACGACTGGAACCAGCCGCGATGCTGGTCGCCAGCCTCAATGTACATGTCGGCAGGCCAGGGAAGGCCAGGTTCATGGCCGAGGACTGCGGCATGGCTGCA
>JASHXK010000572.1 GCA_030043575.1 Terriglobales bacterium | reverse complement strand
TCGCTGCCGTGGGTCTATCTGATCTGGGGGATTGTTGTCGTTTTGCTTTATCCCCCATGTCGTTGGTTTGCGAACTTAAAACAGCGGCGCAGCGGGGCGTGGCTCAGCTACCTCTAGACTTGTTCAGTTTCTCATTGCGCATGGTAGAGCGGGCCTTGAGGCCCTCGTCTGGCCGGCATCACGACCAGAGTCGGCTTCAGCCGACGACACACCTAGTTCGACGCAGACTTGCCCCGAGACGTGTGAGCGGTTGTCACCCAGTCCGAAAACGGCTGCCATTGCGAGCAGGTTCCGTTCGTCTGCCTCATGCAGACATCGAAGGCATACACGGGATGAATTTCCCAAGCCGAGAGCCGGCTGGGATTGTCGTGCGGAGAAAACCCGGCCTCGCCGCAGATCTTGTGGTCGGCGTCATACATAAGCTGTCCGGAGACGCGTACCAGCGTCGTGTGTCCGATCTTCTCCAGATTGCTGACCGTCCAGCTCGTCGGCCGGTAATGCGGAATCATCTCGGCAGTATTGCTCTGGCATTCGTTCTTCGTACCCAGTTCCGGCGCCAGTGCGATGTGGATGTCGTTGGAGGCGTCATCATTGGGGACGTAACAATTGACGCTCTCGCCGCTGGTGAGGTCGGCATAATGCGCCTCCAGGATATAGCCGACGAACTGCACCGCCGTCCCCTCGCCAAGCGCCGTAAAATCCGATCGGCTTGAGGGCATACTCTCCCCATCCCACTGCGCATATCCCGGCAACGCCGCAACCTTGGCCTGTTTGCTGAGTAAGTCCTGTTGCGTAATGGTTTGGTAGTTCGTGCCCGCGCAAAAGTTGTTCTTCACCTGGTTCTGAAGTGCCGACCCGCCGGTGCCTCTACCCGTCAAGCCGCATGTTCTGTCGATCGGATGCTGCACCTCGATGTTCTCGGTGAACGGAAGGCACGTCGTGGGAAAGCTCTGCTGTCCGGCCAAAGCTGTTGACAGGGCCATCGGGACCATCAATGACCATGGCCATCTCATAATTATCCCTCTAACAGCAACGACGGAGTCATACCCATCCTCAAGGAATCCGCGCACTCACCACCGGTTACCATCCAGCAGCGCCAAGTTCAGCGAGATGGCGCGGGCCCGGGTATCGAGGCTACGCACCATCGACTCGTCGGCCATTTGCCGGGCTTGGGGATTGAGATCAGTCATAGCGGTTGCTTCAAGGGCTAGAGCCACACTGTGAGGCTTTGACGTTATCTCGCTACCGGGCCCGGGTCGGCGCGCTTCCATTTGCCCTCTGTTGTCCGCTCCCAGAAAACACGGTGCATGTCGAGCCACAGTCCGACAGGCTCGCCCTTCATCGGATCCGAACCCATCCGCAGGACGTTGCCGTCCAGATCTTCGACTTGCATCTCGTAGGCCCATTCGTAGTTGGTGGGACGATGACGAATCCTGGCGCCGCGCGCTCGCAGCTCGTCATGGAGCCTACCGGCGTTGCCTACGCCAACCCAGACCCAGCCGCCGGGGTATCCCTGATCGCCTTCACAAAGCATGATCTGGCAGCCACCACGTGAAACCGCGGCGAAGGCCGTTTCGCCGCCCCAGTCAACCTTGAAGCCCAGAATATCGACATAGTAGGCAAGACTGGCGCGGATGTCCTTCACGTTGAAGATAGGGCTGACCCCCTCAAAGGCGATGGGTCCAGCTGTTGCCGCCTGCGCTCCTGACATGCGTTGAGTCCTCCGCTCCGTATTATGCACGCAGCCTGTATTTCGAGAAATCAATATCCGAAGAACGAGCCGGATTTTTCTACCTTCTATAATCAGAGTTTCCCATCTTCCCCCGCCACGGCTGCGGGGCATCAGGAAACACTGTGGCACTTGATCAGAAAATCTACGAGCTCCGTAAAGACAAGCTGAAGCAGATTGAAGCGCTGGGGCAATCTGCCTATCCCTATCGCTATGAAACCACGCACTCGATTCCGCAGATCCTGGGCGAGTTTTCCGCTAAGACCGCGCAGGATCTCGAATCGCCAAAGGTCAACGTCAGCATTGCAGGTCGAATCATGTCGATCCGCGTGCAGGGTAAGGCCGGCTTCGCCCATCTGCAGCAGGACGGCAAGCGGCTGCAGATTTACGTTCGCCTCGACTTCGTCGGTGAGAAAGGATTCCAGCTCTACAAGCTGCTCGATATCGGCGACTACATCGGCGTGAAGGGCTATCTGTTCCGCACTCGCACCAACGAACTAACGATCCACGTCGAGGAGATCACGTTCCTGGTCAAGGACCTGCTTCCATTGCCGGAAAAGTGGCACGGGCTTCAAGACGTCGAGACGCGTTATCGGCGGCGCTATGTCGATCTCACGATGAATCCTGAAGTTCGCGAGGTCTTCATCAAGCGCGCCAAAGTCGTGCAGTCGATGCGGCATTTCCTGGATGCTCATGGCTTTGTCGAAGTGGAGACGCCGATGATGCATCCCATCGCCGGCGGCGCCGTCGCCAAGCCGTTCATCACCCATCACAACACGCTCGATGTCGATCTCTATCTCCGCATTGCTCCAGAGCTGTATCTGAAGCGGCTGGTCGTTGGCGGCATGGATCGCGTTTACGAGATCAACCGTAACTTTCGCAACGAAGGCATCTCGACTCAGCACAATCCCGAGTTCACCATGCTGGAGTTCTACATGGCCTACGCGGATTACCGCGACATGATGGACTTCACGGCGCAAATGCTGGCGCAGATTGCGATTGACGTGAATGGAACCGCGATGGCGCACTTCAACGGGCAGGAAGTTGATTTCGGAAATATCCAACGGCTGACCATGCGCGAAGCGGTTATCAAGTTCTGGCCGGAGAATGCAGGTCCCAAGCCCGACATGGACGACTTTTCTAGCGCAGAAAAAATCGCTGCGCTGGTGCATCGCTACAACGCCGCTAATCCGCACATCCCTTACGATCCAACTGCGCCCGATGGCAAGACGATCGCCGAGCTGTTTGAATTTGTTGCTGAGCCGCATCTGATTCAGCCGACATTCATCTATGACTTTCCGCTCGCCATCTCACCGCTCTCGAAGAACAAGCGCGAGCCCGAGGAGAACGCGAACTGGGTGGAACGCTTCGAGATCTTCGCCGGCGGCCTGGAGATCGGCAACGCCTTCAGCGAACTGAACGATCCCGAAGAGCAGCGCCGCCGCTTCGAGCAGCAACTCAGCGAGCGCGCCCGTGGCGATGAAGAAGCTCATCAGATGGACGAGGACTACATCCGCGCGCTGTCCTACGGATTGCCGCCAACCGCAGGTGAGGGCGTTGGTATTGACCGCCTGACTATGCTGCTGACGGATTCGCGCTCGATCCGCGACGTCATTCTGTTTCCACTACTGCGCCCGTTAAACCGCGAAGAAGAAGAGAAGATCGACGTCACCGAGGGTTCTAAATGACCGGCCGCAAGATTTCGTTGCCCAAATCCAGTCTGGCATTGTAAAGTTCCACACGCCGAATCCTCATTGGCAAGTCACTAGCTCTAACCTGCCGACCCACTCCCTCGGCTGGCGGAGAACGCATGCGTTGGACTTCGTTCAGCACAATTCGATTGGCCGCAGCTCTTACCGGTGCGCTTTGCTGCTTTCCCGCTACTGCTCAGCAGAGCGCCCCGGCAAGCGCGATGGCGTCACCATCCATTGCCGCCACCACGCCTAGCGGCCGGCTCATCAACCTCGATGTCGTCGTCAACAACCAGTCCGGGCAGGTGACGCCCGGCCTGCAACAGCAGGACTTCACCATCCTGGACGACAACCACCCGTTGAAGGTCAGCACATTTCATGCGGCAGAATCTTCGCCGACTGCCGCTGATGCCCCGGCTGAGGTTGTTTTGCTGCTCGATGAGGTGAATAGTTCCTACCGGCATATGACCATCGCGCGGCAGGAGGTGGAGAAATTTTTGAGCCAGTATTCGGGGCCGCTGCCATGGCCGGTCTCAATCGTCTTTTTTTCCGAGAAGGGCACCAGCGGCACGACTCCCTCGCGCGATGCGAAAAAAGTTATCGCCGATCTCAAGGCAAATCCGGCACCCCTTCCCAACGCCAACCGTGCGCAGGGAATCTTCGGCGCGATTGATCGGTACAATCTTTCGCTGCGAACGGTAGGGCAACTTGCCGATTTCGAAGGCAAGCGTCCCGGCCGCAAGTTGGTGATCTGGATTGGGCCGGGCTGGCTATTTCTGTCCAATTCGCGAGTCGACCTTTCCATAAAAGACCAGCAGAACCTGTTTCGCACCACCGTTTCGCTCTCCGACAGTCTGCGGCAGGCCCGGATCACGCTCTATAACGTGGATCCCGCGGGCAGCGGGAGCGTACGCCGCGATTACTACAAGGGTTTTGTGAAGCCGGTGACTGCGGCAAAGCAGGTCAAGGGCGGCGAGTTGGCCTTGCAGGTACTCGCGGAGCAAACTGGAGGATTGGTGCTAAATTCAGGTAACGATCTGGCAGCCGAGATCGCCACCTGTGCCGCCGATGCAAATTCGTTTTACACTTTTTCCTTTGAGGCCGCGGTTGGGGATGGCCCGGACGATTACCATGCCCTGTCCGTCACGGTCGACAAGCCAGGGCTCAACCCGCGCACGCGTGCCGGATACTACGCCCAGCCAGCCCCGGCAGCCCGGTGACACTCCGGGGAACAACGGCGACCGATCCTAAAGCCCGGTTCTACTGCGGATGCCCACCTTTATTGAACTGAGTGCTGTAAAAACGCCCCTCTCGCGAGGGGCGGAACATTCAGGAGAGAAAAGAGAGAGTGAGAGAGGTCAGCAAACGGACTTATTTCGCCAGCAGCTCGCGAATGCGCAGCCGCGCCTGGTGCAGGCCCTCGCACGAGTTCTGTTCGTTGATACCGAGCAGGCTCGCAATACGGGCATGGTCGTAACGCTCGACATCATGCATCAGGAAAATCATCTTTTCGGTGGCGGGTAGCTGTATGAGCGCGCGCTCCAAATCAACACGACGGGTGTTCTGCCGAACCGAGACGATCCGGGCAGCAGGGGCGCATTGCAGCGACCGGGGCTTGAAATCGACGTACTCGCGCAATTCCGCGATCAATGCACGGTCAACGTCTTCGTCGGAGGGCTCGTGGTTGGCGGCAAAGGCGCGAGAAAAGGTCTGAATCATCAGCTCCTCGGCGACCAATTCATTGTCGACCATCCAGAACGCCAAGGAGTACACGCGATGGCGGTTGCGCTCATAGATTTCGCGGCAACTGTCGACCCTGGATTGGAGCAGGGCTGGTGAGTACTGGCCAAAACCTAGGTTCGTTGCTTCCCCAATGCTGAGACTCATCGAAAGCTCCCTTCTCATTTGATCGCGCTGAATCAGTTTCTTCCGCCTTTTGTCGGCGACACCTTAGTACTAAGCAATCAGCCTGCCCAAATCCGCGAGGCGGGGGTATAGGGTATTTCGATTTTGGTAACCCATTGATAACAAAGCGCGCCTTTGTCCTAGCGGAAGAAGCTAATCCCTGCGGCTGGCAGTTCTCGCGAGCCACGTGCATCGGCTGACGGAAGATCTGGGCTTCACGATGCCGTTAATTGGTATTCCCATACCACCTGACCCGGGCTCAGCCCATGTAACTTTTCTAGAACCTTGGACGTTCCGTCCCGGTCCCGCTGTTGACAACAGAGAACGCGTTGGCTTGGAAATTGACTTGCTTAGTCGAGACCATAGCTGTATACAATCGAACCTAAATTGACAGCAGTTGATTCTCGCGAGCATTTCCCCGCCGCTTTATGAACGACCAACGCATATTGCTGGTGGACGACGAGACCGCAGTCCGCGACGTGATGTGCTCCGTCTTGTTGCAGGCCGGATACGAGTGCCATCCCGTTTCCTCCGCAAACGATGCCCTGGCCGTTCTGCGCTCCAATGAAAAGATCTCCGTCGTGCTCTCCGATCTCATCATGGAGGGGGTGGACGGTCTAACCCTGCTGTCCCAAATGAAGGCACAGCACCCCGATATACCGGTGGTGATGGTCACAGCGGTACATGACATTTCCGTAGCTCTGGCGGCCATTCGCAACGGCGCCTACGATTACCTGCTGAAACCCTTCGAGAAGGAGCAACTGCTGGCGATGGTGCGCCGGGCGCTGGAAACGCGCCGGCTGCGCCTGGAGAATCTGGCCTACCAGACAAAGCTCGAATCCCTGGTCTCGGCCCGCACCGAAATGCTGCGTAAGGCCTTGTCTGATCTGGAGCGCTCCTACGACATCACGCTGGAGGCTCTGGGCGACGCTCTGGACCTGAAGGACGCGGAAACCGAAGGCCATTCCAAACGCGTAACCGCCTTTACCATCGCGATTGCGCGCGCCATGGAGCTGCCTCAGGAACGAGTGCGGGTGATCGCCCGCGGCGCCTTCTTGCATGATGTCGGCAAGATGGCGATTCCAGACGCTATCCTGCGCAAACCGGGCCGGCTGAGCGCCGAGGAACAAGCCATCATGCGCGAGCACGCTTCGCTGGGTTACCAGATGCTGCGCAAGATTCCCTTTCTCCAGGAAGCCGCCGACATTGTGTACTCCCATCAGGAGCGATACGACGGCAGCGGCTATCCGCGAGGACTGCGGGGCGACCAGATCCCTCTGGGAGCGCGAATATTTGCGGTTGCCGATACCTTTGACGCCATGACCTCCGACCGTCCCTATCGGGCAGCACAATCCATCTCGTCGGGCCGGCGCGAGATTGAACGCAACTCCGGCAAACAGTTCGATCCAGAAGTGGTAAGGGTTTTTCTCAGCGTACCCGAACGCATCTGGGCCGAGCTGAGAAGCGAAATCGAAAACCAGAGCGCCAATCGGCGATATGAGGCCCGGGCCGGACGACGTAATTAGCCTGCCGGCCGGAACGCGAACCTCTAGAATTCAGACGTTGACATGAGCACAGTGTTAAGCGATGCCGAAGTGCAACAGGCCCTGCATCAGCTGCGGGGCTGGAAAAAGAACGGCAATGCGATCGAACGCGGCTTCGTATTCGATGGCTTTGTGCAAGCTATGGAGTTCGTCAACCAGATCGCGGAAGCCGCCGAAGCCGTGAATCATCACCCCGACATCCTGGTCAGCTACAACCAAGTCACGTTAAGGCTGCTATCTCACGACTCCGGGGGAGTAACCCAGCGCGATATTAAAATGGCGGCCAGGATCAACGACATGGCGCCGGCCTGAGCGGCAGCGTCATCTCGCTATCTACTGCACGCGATCGAAGACCGAGATGTAGTTCGCTTTGCCGCCTGTCTGTTGCGTCGTTCCTTTCAGCGTCAGCGTATTTCCGTCCGCTGAGAGCTGGCTGGCGCCAGTCTCCACAACGGCACCTAGCTTATCTTTTACCGTCCATTCCAAGGATCCATCCGACCGGGTATAGACGATCGTGTTCGCGAGTTCGCTGTTGCCAAATGGACGAGCTTTGCCGTCGACCGGGCCATCATAGGTCAAAACATAGCTCTTGCCATCGGCTGCGGCGCCAGTCATGAGCCACTTGATTAAGTCAGGCTTATCGATCATCACGACCAGCTTCTCGTACTTTGGCGCCTGCATTTGTTCGTAGGACGACTTCGCGACATTGAGCTTCCAGGTTCCCTGCGCCGTGCGACTGGTCGCGGCGTTGGCAGCGACTACGGCCAGAGTTAACAGGCACAGTCCCGTTACCAGGATTCCGTAACTTTTGCGGCTCATTTCTTCTCCAATCCGCTGCCAAGTCGTTGGCGGGCGATCTGCGTGCGAATCGTGACACTGTAAAACGCCATTGTCAACTCTGCCGTCATTTCATTCACCCTCAGCAATTCTCTTCGCCTGGCAAAATACCTGTTCGAACATGGCTGCCGTCAACTTGCCGGTTGCGGTGTTTTGGTTCGAGGGGTGGTAGGAAGCCAGCAGTGCCACGCCGTTTGGAATCGTGTAACGGGCTCCGTGGGCGAACCTATACGCTGAGCGGCTCTTCACGAAGCCGGTCCGCTTTAGATAACTGAGATAGGCGTCGAATCCGATTTTTCCCAGGGCGACTACAACCCTGGCGTTTTTCAGACTACCCATTTCGCGATCGAGGAATGGCGCGCAATTCGCCAACTCCGATAGCAGCGGTTTGTTATCCGGCGGGGCACAGCGAATCGCCGCCGTGATGTAGCAGTCGATCAGCTTTAATCCGTCATGACGATGCTCGGCATTCGGCTGCGAGGCTAAACCCACTCTGTGGAGGATCGGATACATGAACTTGCCGGAGGCATCGCCGGTGAACGGCCGACCAGTGCGGTTGGAGCCGTGCGCTCCGGGCGCAAGACCAAGAATCACAACGCGCGCCTTGGGATCGCCGAAGCCAGGCACCGGACGTGCCCAATAGTCATGATCGCGATAGGCGCGGCGCTTTTCCCGTCCCACCTGCTCGCGATACGCCACCAGCCGCGGACAACGAGTGCACTGGATGATTTCATGGTTAAGAATTGCGAGAGCCGAAGGCATTGCTTTTGATTGTAACGGCACCCATCGCGACCACGGCTGACATGATGCCTCGGGGGCTGCTCCTGGCTCGCAAAGCATCCTTCACTGCGCAGAACCGCTTCTAACTACCAGTTTCCGATTCTGCGAAAGCGCAAATCAAAGGGGCAACAACCGTATGCTGATTATTCTCTTGGTGATTTTGTTGATTCTGTCGATCGGATCTTATCCTGCCTGGCCTTATAGCCGCGGCTGGGGCTACTATCCTTCTGGGGGTCTCGGGCTGATCCTGCTCATCCTGGTAGTCTTGTTGCTTGTCGGGCGAATCTGAATGACTCGCATGTAAGCGATGAAAGTTCTTGTCCCGCGCCAGCCGGCGGCAATTTTCTGCTGTGCCCTCCTGGCATGGCTGCTGGCGTTCGCGCCTGTTTGCTCCGCCTATTCCGTTCTGACGCACGAAGAGATCATTGATCTGCTGTGGGACCAGCAGATCAAACCTCTGCTGCTGGCGCGCTTCCCAGACGCAACTCCAGACGATCTGAAAACCGCTCATGCCTACGCCTATGGCGGCAGCGTCATTCAGGACATTGGCTACTATCCCTTCGGCAATGAGACCTTCAGCGACTTCGCACATTATGTGCGAACTGGCGACTTCGTTCAGGCACTGATTAATGACTCGCAGAATGTTAACGAGTATGCCTTCGCGCTGGGAGCACTTTCGCATTACATCTCTGACATCAACGGCCATCCCTATATCAATCAGTCGGTCGGCATCGAGTATCCGAAGCTGGCGCGGGAATATGGGCCGGCGGTTCCCTATGACGTCGATCACAGCGCGCACATCCGCACTGAGTTTGGTTTCGACGTCCTGCAAGTTGCCAAGGGTCGCTATGCGCCCGAGGACTACCACAATTTCATCGGCTTTGCAGTCGCAACGCCATTGCTGGAACGGGCGTTCTACGAGACCTACGGGCTGAAGCTGACCGATATCATGCCGAACGAGCAACTGGCCATTAACACCTACCGCCGCAGCGTGAGCAAGATTATTCCCGAGATGACCAAGGTCGCTCTGCTAATGAAGGGCGATCAGCTTCAGCAGGAGGTTCCAAACTTCAACCGCCAGCATTTTCTTTATCGCCTCTCCAAGGCTGATTATCAGAAGTCGTGGGGTTCAGGCTACCAGCGACCGGGGCCCGGCGCCCGCATTATGGCCGCTATATTCAAAATCGTTCCCAAGGTCGGGCCACTACGGGCTATCGATTTCAAGGAGCCGACGACCAGGACCGAGGATCTCTATTTCAAGAGCGTTGACCAGACGGTGGACCAATACGGTAAGGCTCTGCACGAAGTCAAGAGCGGCGATTTACAACCTCCGGAGATCAACCTCGATCTTGGCAAGCCGACCAGGCGGGGAGAATATCCGCTGGCCGACACGACCTATCGCAAACTGTTGGACAAACTTGCCGATGAGCAGTTCGCCCACCTCAACGAAGCGCTGCGGCAAAATATCCTGAATTTCTACGAAGGCTTCGGATTCCCCCCGGATGGAGCCCGCATCGACAAACGCGTAGCCCGCCGATGGACAAGAACGTGGGTCGAACTCGCCCAGTTGCGTGCCTTCGAGATTCTGGATGAGTACGATCAGCCGGGCAGCCCTGCTCCGCCGCCGGCCCGCGGCAATTAACCTGCGATTGTCGCAGATAAATTCGTTTGACAACACCACAGCCTGACCCTAATATCGCTGCATTCCGCTCCCACATATTCTTAAGGCAGGGCGCTAAGACCAGGCGCAGCTGTCGACCCCTCTCTGTTGCCGCATCGTCGGCGGGTCAGTGGCGTCCGTGTGCCCTTACGGGTGTTCTTATGACAATTGTCGCCAATCGTGTCTGCATCATCGCGCTTCTCGCCCTGATAACAGCCATGTCGGGCTGCGCTCGCCTTGAGCGACCCAAGATACCTAACGTACTTGTCGACCCTCCACCGGCAAACGGGACAAACGGCACTTATACGCTTGCTGAATTTAACGCTGACCTTCACGCATATTCAGCGGCAACCAGCCCACCCACGCCGGACGCAGACCAGAAGGCAGCCGCAATTGCCTCCAGAAACAAGATGGTCTACGGCGTGATGGCAGAGATTGACTACGTCTACCATAACTACGAAGTCGCACTGTTCATGAATGAGGGTGCCTTCAGGGTTGCAGGAGACGTGCTGCAGCTTGGGCTTGGGACTGCTTCTACCATCACCAACGGGGAACGCGCGAAAACCGTCTTGAGTGCCGCGCTGACCGGCGTCAGTGGAGTCAATCTCTCGATCGACAAGAATTTTTTTCGCCAGCAGACAGTGCAGGCCTTGTTGAGCAGCATGCAGGCGAACCGCGATCGTATAAAAACCACCATCCTAAAGCGGCTGAGCGAGGATGCTGTCAGCTATCCGTTTCAAGCAGCGAGGTCGGACCTGACTGCCTACTTCTTTGCCGGCACGCTTCCGGCAGCTTTACAACAGCTACACCAGACGGCGGCGACAGATGCCACGCAGGCACATGATGACCTGCAAGCCGTGGCGCTAAAGAATGTTACTGCGGAAGACGTTAAGAACGCTGCTGCTATAAATACCGCGATCAGAAATGCCATGGCGGCCGGGGACGTTCACAAAGTCGTCCTCTATCTAACGGCGATGGGTCACCCTCCGGTGGACAATAGCGCGGCGAGTGTGATGGATGCATTACAACTGGTGGCGGATGATGTCATTCAACATCCTGAATTGAAACAAAAGCAAGTTCAGGCGGCGCGGACTGCCGAACTGATTCCATAGACTGAACGCGAATACGAAGGAGATGGCGAGATGGCATCCAACAGTGCCCTGGTGGACGGAACGCAGACTCTTGCAGAGCAGCAAAACGCACTTAATTTCCTGGAACAGGAAAAGTTCTCCAAGGTTGTGTCTTACGTCGAGAGCTCAGACGCCACGACAAAGAATAACGAAGCCACTCTGGAAATCGTGCCGTTTGGGCAGCAGCAGCCTGGACCACTGACGCTTCAAGTTGGAGATGCCAGCACTCCTAAGAAGCCGACGGAAGCCTTTCGAGGAACCGTGTTTGTTGAGAGCGCCGAGAAATTCGTGATCGGCTCCCGCTAACAGGATCTCACGACTTCTTGACCCAGATAG
>JASHXK010000571.1 GCA_030043575.1 Terriglobales bacterium | reverse complement strand
ATGCTGGGCTGGTTCGGAGGCTACGGCTTCCACGGCACCATGGGCTTCTTCACCCAGAAAATGGGCATTCCCGCGCCGTTTGCTTTCCTGGCGATCTGCGCCGAGTTCTTCGGCGGCCTTGGGCTGATTGTCGGCCTGCTGAGCCGGATTGCGGCGTTCGGCATTATCTGCAACATGATCGTCGCGGTCCTCACCGTGCATCTGCCCAACGGCTTCTTCATGAACTGGGCCGGGCAGCAGAAAGGCGAGGGATTCGAGTATCACCTGCTGGCGATTGCCGGTTTGCTCGTGATCCTGATCAAAGGCGCGGGAGCGCTGTCGATCGATCGCCCGTTGGGCGGCGGAGAGCAGTAACAAAAAGCCTCCGCCGTCGCGGAGGCTCGTATCCAAACGAAAAGTTACTTCTTCGCTGCTTCGGCTTTGGCGTACTTGCGGCGGAAGCGCTCGACGCGGCCGGCGGTATCGACCAGCTTCTGCTTGCCGGTAAAGAACGGGTGACAATTGGAACAGATTTCGACGTTGATGTCGCCCTTGTGGCTCGAGCGGGTAAGAAACGTATTGCCACAGGCGCAATGCACGCGGACCTCTTCGTAAGCGGGATGAATCGCTGCCTTCACTGGAACTCCTAACTCCTGGATAGCAAACCTTTATCTTACCGGACTGCGTGCTGTTGGGCAAACCGGCGCTGCTAATGGATGCTGCCAGCAGCCTTCGAGATTCATCTGCAGCCTGCCGCAGGCGTAGGAATCTTCAAGGCAACAAGCCTGCAAACAACCCAGTGCTCTGGTTTTGGAACGCGATCTCCGAAGAGTCCGTTCCTTCTAGCAACGTCCCTTAGTCTCCGCCGCCCATCGCGCTAAACGCCTTCAACGCCGTCGCCTCATCCGGCTCGATTTCCAACACCAGATGCAGCTTGGTGATCTCTAGCAGGTCCTTCACACGATCGTGCACCTGCACCAGCTTGAGGTGTCCGCCGTGGCCGCGAACCGTGGTGTAGGCTTTCACCAGCTCGCCCAGCCCGGAGCTGTCGATGTAGACAACCTTCTGGAGGTTGAGCACAATCTTCTTGAAGCCCTTGTCGGCCATCTCGCGCATCATCTCGCGGAGGGCTTTGCTGCCTTCGCCGAGCGTGATTCTTCCTGTCATGTCGACAATGGTGACGTCGCCGGCCTGGCGGGTATTGATCTGCAGTTGGACCGGCGCCTGTTCGGGAATACTGACGCCGAGACGATTGAGGATCTCGTTGGCGGCTTTCGCCGTCTCCGTCGACTCGGTGCGGACGACGACCAGGCTGCGACCTTCGGCCAGCACTTCGCGGAAGAAGTTCACATCCTCGGAAACTTTTTCGGAGTGGGGAGCCGGCGCGGCACTCACCTCCGCGGCATCTTTGGCCAATATCGAGCCGGCACCCATGCCTGCCAAGCCCAGCAAGGCAGCAGCTCCGATTCCCAGCGCCGCCACCTGGCCCACACCAGGAACCATCAGCAGAATGGCCGCACCCACGCCCGCCGACATTCCCGTGGCGAAGCCGACGACTCCGCCGAACATGGTCCCCAAGTGCTTAACTACGCTCTCGCCGTCACTTCCCGATCGGGTCAGGAAGACAATCTCCTCCGGCAGCACCTGGCGATCCAGAAGCTCCAGCAATGCGTTCTCGGCGCTACCGCGAGAAGAAAACACTCCGATGACAGTTTCCACGCGAAACCTCCCTGATGATTTGCAAAAGCAGGAAAACGAAGGCCTCCGCAACTCACTTGGCCAGGACAGAAACAGGAGTTGCGGTTTCTCCAAAATGCCGGGAATTTTACACCGTTCCAGTGCTTTGCGTGCGTAATTGTACGATCCTAATGGCAGTAATGCTTAAATCACGCTTGCAGGAAGCTTGAATCATTCTGCAGCCAACCGACAAGAAAGCCAAGCCGTTCGGCAGGTGAAAAGATCCTGGCAAGAGGCTCCGCTCCTGCAAATGCAAGTGCGAACTCCATGTTCGGTAAACTGGGCACCAGCAATTCCATTGGCGACGAAGCGAGTGGAGAGATATTGGCTCCGCGAGGATTCTAGCTCGACGGCTGAGAGCTGACGGCTGAGAGCTTTCTTGTCATCGCCCACTTCAGCTCTTCGATTCCTTCACCGGTGACAGCAGAGATTGGACACAGCTCCAGTTTCTTGCGCTTGCAATAACGCTTGAGCTTCGCCAGTTTGCCTTTGTTCGCAATGTCCATCTTTGATGCGACAACGATGGTCGGCTTGGTATCGAGACCGGCACCGAAGTTCGCCAGCTCGTGCGTGATCACCTCGTAATCCTGAACGGGGTCGGGTCGCCCGCTGAAGTCCGACACGTCGACCAGGTGCACGAGAAATCGCGTGCGCTCGATGTGCCGCAGAAATTGCGTGCCGAGGCCCGCGCCTTCGCTGGCGCCTTCGATAAGGCCGGGAATGTCCGCGACGACGAAGCTGACGTCATCCGGCGGCTCGCCCGCCACGACAACGCCGAGTTGCGGCTCCAGCGTGGTGAAGGGATAATTCGCAATCTTGGGACGGGCGGCCGAGATGCGCGAGATCAGCGTACTTTTGCCGGCATTGGGATAGCCAACCAGGCCGACATCGGCCAGCAGCTTGAGTTCCAGCCGTAGCTCGCGCTCTTCGCCGGGACGGCCTTCTTCGTGCTCGCGCGGCGCCTGATGGGTCGAGGTTGCGAACTGCGCATTGCCGCGCCCGCCGCGCCCACCGCGCGCAACAACCACACGCTCATCCGGATGCGAGAAGTCGTGCACGACTTCGCCGGTCAGCTCGTCGTAAACGATCGTTCCGACTGGAACCTTGAGCACGATGCTCTCGCCCTCGCGTCCGGTCTTGTTGGAACCCTCGCCGTGGCGGCCCCGCTCGGCTTTGTATTCGGGATTGAAGCGGAAATGGACCAGTGTGTTGTGGCGCTCGCTGGATTCCATGATGACGTCGCCGCCGCGCCCGCCATCGCCGCCGGACGGGCCGCCGCGCGGGACAAACTTCTCGCGCCGGAAAGCCATGCAGCCGTTACCGCCGTCACCGGCCTTGACGCGAATTTTGGCCTCGTCAACGAACATGGCAATTGGCAGTCAGCATTTGGCACTTAGCCAAACCAGGGAAGGGTCAGACTAACTGGATCTCAAAGCGCGATCCTAGAAAAACAAAAGCCTCGCTGCAACGAGGCCTTGCTTCGTGGTTCCACACATAGGTTTGGCCAAATGCTAACTGCCAAATGCCAAGTGTCGGCTCTTAATTGCTGCTTTCCTGCGGCACGATCGAAACGAACTTGCCTATGGTGCCGCGGTCCTTGAACTCGATGGTGCCGGTGACCTTGGCGAAGAGGGTGTCGTCCTTGCCGCGGCCGACATTGGCGCCGGGCTTGATGCGGGTGCCACGCTGCCGCACGATGATCGAGCCGCCCGAGACAAGTTGACCACCGAATGCCTTTACACCCAGCCGCTGTGCGTTGGAATCGCGTCCGTTTCGCGAACTGCCTAAGCCTTTCTTGTGTGCCATTGCTGTGTCCTCAAATCTTTAACTTCTGAGTGATGCCGAAGAAGCGAACCGCAGATCCGTCGGTCGGACTAAAGTCCTCGGTCGGGATGACAGTCAAAATGGGTCGCAGCGCTAACTCAAGGGCAGCATTGTCGAGAATCCTACGACTCTTGCGGGTCGGATTCCCCAAGGTCCTGCCGCGCCATACGCCGGATTGCAGCCGGCAAGCCGAGCAATACCGACTCGAAGCGCTTCGCGATCGCGACCAACACTACGATGAACTGATGCAGCAGCATCGCGGCTAGGCCGTGAGCTCCTTGCCATCGATGTTGATGGCCATGATCTTCACGGCGGTGTACGGCTGGCGATGGCCATTCAGCTTCTTGTACTGCTTCTTGCGCTTGTAATGGAAGACCAGCACCTTGTCGCCGCGGCCCTGTTCGACGATCTGCCCGGTCACGGTGGCGCCTTCCGGCTTGCTCAATTCGCCTTCGGACGCGCTGACCGCCAGCACCTCATTGAACTGAATGTGTTCTCCGTCGGCGAGCGCCAGCTTCTCGATCTGAATCACGTCTCCGGGCGCGACGCGATACTGCTTTCCCCCGGCGCGGATGACCGCGTACATAGCTATCCTCCAACCAACCTGGTCACGCACCGCAGCGGCGCGGACGGCTCTAAACTCTTTGTGCGCTTGCACTTCCCCAGCCAGGAAGGAATGTCATGGCTGCGGGCG
>JASHXK010000570.1 GCA_030043575.1 Terriglobales bacterium | reverse complement strand
GCCGACACAACCGACATCGGCAACTCCAAGGACTCGCTGACTGGCGTGCCGATCTACAGCGTCTACGGCGACACCGACGCCAAGCGTCGACCGCCGATGGATGTCATCCGCAGGCTCGACGTGATCGTCTTCGATCTGCAGGATGTCGGCGCGCGCTTCTACACCTACGAGACCACGCTCGGCTACTTCCTCGAAGCTGCCGCGAAGGCGAAGAAGCTGATCGTCGTCCTCGATCGCCCCAATCCCATCACCGGCGCCTACGTCCAAGGGCCGATGTCCGACGCCGGCCAGGAGAGCTTCGTCAACTACTATCCGCTGCCCGTTCGCCACGGCATGACCATGGGTGAATTGGCCAAGCTCTTCAATGAAGAAAAGCACATCGACGCCGACCTCACCGTGATTCCCATGCGCGGCTGGCTGCGCGGCGACTGGTTCGACTCGACCGGCGCAACCTGGGTCAGTCCGTCGCCGAACCTTCGCAGCCTCGAAGAAGCTACGCTCTATCCCGGCCTTGCGCTGATCGAAACCACCGGCGTCTCCGTCGGCCGCGGCACCGACATGCCGTTTCAGGTGATCGGCTCGCCCTACTTCATCGATAAAGAGCTCGCTGGGTATCTCAACGCGCGCAATATTCCAGGAGTGCGCTTTGTGCCCATCCGGTTCACCCCGGCCGCTGGTCCGTTCGCTCGGAGAGACTGCTACGGCGTGAACATCATCGTCACCAATCGCGAGGAGCTCGACGCACCTGAGCTTGGCTTCGAGCTGGCTGCCGCACTGCACAAGCTTTATCCGCTGGGATATGACCTCAGCAAGATGAACCAGCTTCTGGTCAACAAGGCGGCTTTTGCCGCGCTGCAGGCCGGGGAAGATCCCAATCGCATCGCTGCCGACTGGCGCGCCCAGCTCGACCAGTTCCTGGATTTGCGGGTGAAGTACCTGCTGTACTGAGCGACGCTTTCTCCCAAGCCAATTGCCTGCGCAAGCGCCGTTGTAGCCTAACAAACCTGCGGCTCTTACGGCATCGCTTAGGTTTTCAATACTGGCTTGGGCGCGCTTTCGCCGCCGCTCAGTTGCGGCAAACACCTGGCGTGGGAATCGTAAAGCTCGGCGATAACCTGGTGCACCTGCGCTGCCAGTTTTTCCATGTCGCGCAGGCGCAAGCCACTGGTCGGAATAGGCTCACCGACCACCAGATGGACGTCGCCGGGAATCATATGAAAGCTGTTCATCGGCAGCAGCTCATAGGTGCCCACGATCGCTATCGGCACCACCGGCGTTTGCGCCCGAATCGCAACATAGAACGCACCGCCCATGAACTCCTGCAGTTCACCTGTCTGCGAACGGCCGCCCTCGGGAAAAACTACCAGCGGCATGCCTTTGCGTAAAGCATCTCCTGCACGATTCAAGCTGCGCAGCGAGGCGTGCGGGTCGCCAAAGACAATCGGGATTTGCCCGGAGCGCTTCAAGTACCATCCCAGAAACGGATAGCGAAACAGCGACCGCTTGGCCATAATGCGAAACTGCCCCGGCAGGCCGGAGTACAGCACAGGGATGTCAATCGCCGACAGGTGATTCGCGGCGTATATGGCCGGCTGCGCTGGATGCAAGTGATCCAGTCCTTCCACGTGAACTCGAATGCCGACCGTCTTGAGAATGATGCTGGCCCAGATGTGTGCGATGCGATGCTGCATGCGCCCGCTGCCGTCGAAGAGCGAAACCAGCAGCGCCGCCGTACCTAGAACACCGGTGTACAGGTACACGACCGGCACGCAGAACACGTACGACCACAGCCGCGTAAGCAAGGTGCCGCGACGCTGTGGCATGGTTGCGTTTTCTGGATCGAGTGAATTCATTTTCAAAGACAATTCACCACGGAAAACACGGGGATCACGAAGGTAATTTTCGATTTTCCGTGCTTTCCGTGCCCTCCGTGGTGAAAACACCGCCTTGCGCCTGGACGCCTATCTCGTTCATCGCTTCGCCAACGAGAAATATCGATCCGGTTACGACGATGA
The DNA here is from genome assembly GCA_030043575.1 of Terriglobales bacterium. Lineage (GTDB taxonomy): Bacteria > Acidobacteriota > Terriglobia > Terriglobales > Acidobacteriaceae > Bog-257. Next base: position 4,196 of record JASHXK010000570.1, on the reverse strand, counting down.
CGCCATCCGACCTGCTCAATTCGCGCGCCCGCTCCAGCGCCGTTCCTACATTCGCTTCTTCGTGTAATACTGCGCCTGTTCGCGATGCAGCTTGGCGCAACTCGCTGGTCGTGGCGCTGCGCGGATTGTTGACCTGCGTCAACACCACCTGCCCGGCAATCGGAAACAGAATCTCCGCGATCTCCTGGATCGCCTTGTCGCGCATCGCGGCGAAAATGATCGTCGGCTCGCGCTCCGGGAAGTTGTCCGACAGCGCCGAGCGCAACGCCCAAGCACCTGCTGGATTATGCGCCACATCCAGAACCATCTCGCGCTGGCCCGTCGCGCTGGATGGCGCAAGCAACTGAAATCGTCCTGGCCAGTGCGTCTCACGAATGCCTCTCTCGATCTGCTTGGGCGTGACCGGAAATCCGAACTGCGCCAACTCTTCCGCTGTCGCAATCGCCAGCGCGATGTTGCGTAGCTGATGACGACCGACGAGCGGGGAATCTACCATGATTTCTTCACCCGTCACGGCGAGCGGATATCGATTTCGACCTCTCGCCTGTGCCACCGGCTCCATATACACCGCTGCTCCCGGCGAAACTGGCGGGACATACTTTGCCGCGCTGATGCCGCGCGCGTCATGATCCAGAATCGATTGGCCGATGACATCGTTGGCTTGCGGATGCTGCGGCAGCGTTACGACCACACCCTTATCGCGAATGATGCCAGCCTTCTCTCCTGCGATCTCCGCAATCGTGTCGCCCAAATATTTCTGGTGATCGAGCGAAATGTCCGCAATCACAGAAATCACAGGCTGGACGACGTTGGTCGCATCCAGTCGCCCACCCATGCCGACTTCGAGCACCGCAATCTCCACGCCTATACTGGCAAAGTATTCGAAGGCCATTACCGTCAGCATCTCGAAGAAGCTGGGATGCCACGGTATTCTGCCCGAATGCAGAAGTTGCTGCGCGGTGCGCTCGACGCGCTCGTGGATCGCGCCAAACTCGGCGTCCGAGATCATCTCGGCATTCACGCGAATGCGTTCGTTGATGCGCAGCAAGTGCGGCGAGCTGTAGAGTCCCGTCTTGTGTCCCGCAACCCGCAGCATCGACGACAGTGTCGCTGCCGTCGAGCCCTTGCCGTTGGTGCCAGCGACGAGAACGTTGGCAAAGCACCGCTCCGGATGATCGAGCGCGTCCAGCATCTCCCGTACGTAAGCCAGATCAAACTTGTGCGATGGCGTCGACGCCAGCTCGTGGCCGAGCGCGTAGAGTTGTTCAACTGTGTCCTGGTACGACATGAAGGCTGATGTCAGATTACAGCAATTCAGCTTCCCGCTAGTTGCTTCTTCACTGCTTCACTGACGACTTTGCCATCGACCCGCGCGCCCCCGAACTTCGCCATCACATTCTTCATCACCGTGCCCATGTCCTTCATTGTGGGAGATCCCATCTCGGCGATGACGGCCTTGACGGTCGCGACAATTTCTTCGTCGCCGATTGCTTTGGGCATATAGCCTTCGATAATCACGATCTCGTCGGCCTCTTTTTGTGCAAGCTCAAGACGCCCGCCCTTGGTGAACTGCTCGATCGAATCCTTGCGCTGCTTGATCATGGTGCTGAAGACCTGCAGCTCTTCTTTTTCGTCGAGGTCGGCGCGCTTGTCGATGCGTTTGTTCTGCAGCGCAGCCTTCATCATGCGCAGCGTCGAGAGGCGCAGCTCTTCTTTGTGACGCATGGCTTCAACCATGTCCTTCTGCACGCGTTCGGTCAGGCTCATGGGGCAATTATAGCTATCGGCTGTCAGCTGTCAGCCGTCAGCTAAAGCTTTTCGGAACCGAAATCTTGGAGAACCGCGGCACGCTACCTGATGGCCGAAAGCCCAGAGTCCAAAGCTCAGAGCCGATGGCTGACAGCCGATAGCCAAATCACGTCCGCATGTGACCCACGCCACATACGACGCGCCAAACTGAGGTAGCCTGTCTGCCCGACGGGTTCTATAGTTATCTGTCCGGCCCTTCTCCTTCCCTGTTTTGCGCAACACGGCGCGAAATGGGACCCCGAAGCCGACCGGCAATCTACGAGCAGGGGAATCGCTATGCTACGTAAGACTCGACTGTTTACTCCCGGTCCTACTCCTCTTCTTCCGGCCGCGCAAAACGCCATTGCGGCCGCGGACATGCATCACCGCGCGGCAGAGTTTCGCGAGATCTTCAGCCGTACCTTGGCTGATCTCAAGACCTTCATCGGCACCAAGAATGATGTTCTGATCCTCGCATCTTCCGGCAGCGGCGCCATGGAAGCCGCCATTTCCAATCTCACCTCACCGGGCGACAAAGTGGTTGTGCTCAGTGCCGGCAAGTTCGGTGAGCGCTGGCGCGATCTGGCCAAGGCCTTCGGTTGCCAGGTTGAGCTGATTTCCGCCCCTTATGGCGAGACCTTCGATCTGCGCGAAGTTGGCTCCAAGCTCGATGGCGCAACCGTTCTCTATATGCAGGCGACGGAGACCTCCACCGGCGCGCGCCATGACGTGAAGGCGATCGCCTCGCTGCTGAAAGGAACCGACACTCTGCTGGTGGTTGACGCGATTACCGGCCTCGGCACTACGCATTTCGAGGTGGACAACTGGGGCATCGACATCCTCATCGGTGGCTCGCAGAAAGCTGTCATGATTCCTCCCGGCCTGGCGTATCTCTCGGTCAGCGAGCGTGCCTGGCAGCGGATGGAAGCTGCGAAGCAGCCGCGCTATTACTTCGATCTCCGGAAGGAGCGTAAGTCGCAGGCCAAGGGCGAGACCGCATTCACTCCCGCGGTCGCACTGGTTGTCGGCTTAGGCGCCGCATTGGATTACATCCGTCGCGCGGGCAACGGAAATCTTGCCGATGGGCGCGATGCTCTGATCCACAACGCCGAGACTTCCGCCGCGATGGTTCGCGCCGGCGCGCAGGCGCTGGGATTGAAGCTGTTCGCTCCGACCTGTCCTGCAGCGGCTGTGACCGCGATTTTGTCGCCCAAGGGCATTGAATCGGGCGCAATTGTGAAGGAGTTCCGCGAGCGCTTCTCGATGGTCGTGGCCAATGGCCAGGGCGAGATGAAGGGACAGCTCTTCCGCATCGCGCATCTAGGCTATTACGACTATCTGGACGCCATCGGCGTGATTGGCGCGCTGGAGCATGTGCTGCTGAAGGTTGCGCCATCCCATAACTTCGAACTGGGCGCAGGCGTGCGCGCCGTGCAGGAAGTCTTTGCAGGGCAATTCGCCGAGGTGGCTAAAGTATGAAAATCGTCATCGCGGATAAAGTCTCGCCCTCGGCGCTGAAGGTATTTGCCGAGAATGGCGACTGGACGGTCGTCGCCCCCGACAAAGAAGCGCTTGCCGGCGAGCTGACGGATGCGGATGCCATTGTGGTGCGGTCGGCGACCTTCGTCGATGTAGCCATGATGGACAAGGCGCCGAAGCTGCGCGTGATCGGACGCGCGGGCGTGGGCGTCGACAATGTCGATCTCGATGCTGCCACCAAACGCGGCATCGTGGTCATGAACACTCCCGGCGGCAATGCGGTCGCGGTCGCCGAGCACACCTTCGCTCTCATGCTGTCGATGGCGCGCTTCATCCCGCGTGCACATGCGGGCATGGCGGCAGGCAAATGGGAGAAGAAGACGCTGCAGGGCACCGAGCTTCGCGGCAAGACGCTGGGCATCGTGGGCCTGGGCCGCGTGGGAGTGGAGGTTTCTCGCCGCGCGCTTTCGTTCGGAATGAAAGTCGTCGCGCACGATCCTTACGTCGCGCCGAGCTTCGCGCAGCAGCTGAACGTCAGCATGGTGCCGCTGGATGAGCTCTACGCGCAATCCGACTACATCACGCTGCACGTCGGTCTCACCCCGCAGACGCACGGGATGATCAACGCCGATTCCATTGCCAAGATGAAGAAGGGCGTGAAGCTGGTCAACTGCGCTCGCGGCGAATTGCTGAATGAGCAGGCGCTGATCGAGGGCCTTCAATCCGGACAAGTCGGCGGAGCGGCGCTCGACGTCTACAGCCACGAGCCGGTGAAGGACTCGCCGCTGGCGACGCTGGCCAACGTCATCCTGACGCCGCACATCGCGGGGTCGACCCACGAGGCGCAGGAAGCGGTTGGCGTGCAGATCGCGCTGCAGGTGCGCGAGTATCTGCTCAAGGGCGTCATTCAGAACGCGGTCAACGTGCCT
>JASHXK010000569.1 GCA_030043575.1 Terriglobales bacterium | reverse complement strand
CGCCGGCGTTGTTCCCGAACCAGCTGCGGCCACGCGACCCGTGCTCGTATCCCGCTTCAGCCGCAGCAGCTCGGCGCGCATCTCCGAGGCGTGCTGATAACGAAGCTCCCGATCTTTCTCCAGGGCGCGATCGATGATCCGTTCCAGCCCAGCCGGCAAATCGGGATTCAGGCGGACCGCCGGCGCGGGCGCGCGATTGAGAATCGCTTCGAAGATCACCGCCGAGCTTTCGCCGCGGAAGGGCATCGTCCCCGTCGCCATCTCGTAGAGAACCGCACCAAAGGAAAACAGATCGGTGCGAGTATCCAGCTCTCTACCCCTGGCCTGCTCCGGCGACATATAGGCAACAGTGCCCAACGTCGCGCCCGGACTAGTCAGCTGCTCGGCATCGTCGGCAAGTCCGGTTGCGGTTTGTCCCGTGGACGCGACCTTGCCGGTCACCTTCGCCAATCCAAAGTCGAGAATCTTGGCGTGGCCCCGCCGGGTCACGAGGATGTTGGCAGGCTTGATGTCGCGATGGACGATGCCTTCACTGTGCGCGGCGTCGAGCGCGTCGGCAATCTCGACGCTCAGGTCCAGCAGCAGCTCCATCTCCAGCGGCTTGCCAAGGATTTGATGCTTCAGGGTCACGCCGTCCAGAAACTCCATGGCGATGAACGCGCGGCCGTTTTCTTCGCCGATGTCGTAGATGGTGCAGATGTTGGGATGGTTTAGCGCCGATGCTGCTTTGGCCTCACGCCGAAATCGTTCTAAAGCCTGGCGATCCTGGGCCAGCTCTTCGGGCAGGAATTTCAGAGCGACGAAACGGTCGAGACGAATATCCTCGGCCTTATAGACCACGCCCATCCCACCGCCGCCCAGCTTCTCGACGATGCGGTAATGCGAGATGGTTTCGCCGATCATTGGCAGCGAATCTTACGTGGCTCAAACAGGCACGTCAATGAAAACCGCGGTGGGTGGCGTCTCGGGCTGGTTCTGGTAATCGCTTACTGCTTCTTCTTAGCTCGGATTTTAGCCGCTTGCTCGTCGTAAGCTTCGGCTTCGGACTCACGGTCAAGCTTGCGGAGTGTATCCGCCAAGTCTTCAGCTGCGTCTGCGACGGCGGGAAGCTCCGGCCCCCATTTTTCCTTGATGGCCAGGACATGCCGGTATAGCGGTTCTGCTTCGCTGTACCTGTCTTGTTGGTAGTAGAACCATGCCAACGCCTCGAGGTCTGCCGCCACGTCGGAACTGTCCGGACCGAACGCCTTTTCGTCGATTGCTAAAGCCTGCTTGTACAGCGGTTCTACCTCGCTCAACTTGCCCTGTGCACGATAGACCAATGCCAGGCCCCTGACGTCCCTGGCGATGGTCGAGTCTTCTGGCCCAAATGCCTTTTCATCGATGGCCAATGCACGTTTATACAATAGCTCTGCTTCGGCATATTGACCTTGCGCCTTGTAGAAGACCGCCAGGGCGTTAAGCTGTATCGCGACCTTCGGGTTGTCGGGTCCTCCGGCCTTTTCGGCGATGGCCAACGCTCGTTTCAACAGCGGCTCCGCTTCCGAGGCCCTGCCTTGAACCTGGTATACCGCTGCCAGGTTGCTAAGCTCGATGACTTCGGATGGGTGCTCCGGACCCAAGATCTTTTCATCGATAGCGATTGCCTGCTTGTACAGCGCTTCCGCCTCGCTGTACCTGCCTTGGGCTTGGGAGAGCGCTGCCAGGTTGCTGAGCCCGCTCGCCTCGGACGGGTGGTCGGGACCAAACGCCTTCTCGTCGATTGCCAGAGCCCGCTTGTACAGCGGTTCGGCTTCCGAATACCTGCCTTGAGCCTGATAGAGCTTTGCCAGATTGCTAAGTGTTCGCGCTTCGGAGGGATGATCCGGACCTAATGCCTTTTCGTCGATAGCTAGAGCTCGCTTGTAGAGCGGCTCCGCCTCGCTGTATTTACCCTGGTTCTGATACAGTGCGGCTAAATTGCCGAGCACCTTGGCTACCGATGGATGGTCCGGGCCCAATGCTTTTTCGTCGATCGCCAGAGCTCGCTTGTAGAGCGCCTCCGCTTCGCTGTACTTGCCCTGATCTTCGTAGAGTACGCCTAAGTTATCCAGCACCGTCGCAATCGGCACGTCATTGGCGTTCCCGCCTTGTTCGTCGATCGCCAGCGCGCGCTTGTACAGCGGCTCCGCCTCGCTGTACTTGCCGGCTGCCACTTTGTGATCCGCCAGATTACTGAGCAAAGCTGCGACGGACGGGTCGTTAGGACCGAAGGCATCTTCTTCGATCGCCAACGCACGCAGGTACAGCGGTTCTGCCTCGTTGTACTTGGCTTGTGCGTCCAAAGCCAGCGCCAGATTGTTCAAAATGACCGGATCGTCACTATGCACTGCCAGAACCTTCTTCAGGGCGACCTCTGCTTCCGCATACCGGCCTTGTTCAAACTCAGCGCGGGCCAGCGGAACATATCGATCAATGGCAACGTCGGTGGAGGATGCGATGGATTCAGAAATGTATGTGCCGGCTTCTTCATACTTGCCGTAATAGAGAGCCGCTAAGCCTTTCTGGTACAAATCCTGAACCGACTCGGACCATACGGCGATCGCTGATTTCAGTTCTTCGACCGAAAAACCCAATTCCTTCGCTTTATCCGCGAGAAAATCGTGCTGCCCCAAGCCGGCAGAACCCTGCGATCGCGAATCTGACTGAGGCCAACTTGAAAGAAGCGGCGGGTGATACGAGGCCTCAATCAAGAAGGAACGAGCCCCCCCGCCCATGAATTGCGAACTTGATCCGAAATAGGTCGACTGAAGGTCTTGCGATGGCATGTTTTGTAATGAACCACGCGGTCCATCGGTGGATTTTGGCTTTTTGGCAAACTGCGAGGCTTCTTCCTCGATGACGCATCCGATAATCGACCAACTGGTATTGACGGCTCTAAGCCTCGGGTCGCCTCGCCGAAGAACGAAAAACTCGATAGGCTCTGCCGAAGGGTCGCGGAGGTAAGTGCGACCGTTTCTGAGTTCGCATGGTTTAATTATGACCCACTCTTTAACGTGAAAAATGGCAGCCATACCCACTTTGAGATTCGCTGCCATAGCCAACGCGAACTGGCCAGAATCGCTGGTAACAGTCGTACCTGCGCCTTCCACGCTAACTTCAGCGTGTGCAACCGGCGACCCTTGCACCTGATGAACTACTCCATAAATAGAGGACTTCTGCTGACCGGCAACGGCCGTGCAGAAGATAACCACTGCGATGGCAACTCCCCTCCAGCGCTCTGGAGAAGGCATCGAGCACCTCTATTCTGGGATATATTCACGCGATTTGAGGCAAAGGACAAGCGATAACTGAGCGGGGAAGCTCGCTATGAATTTGTGCTAACCCTGGGCGAGTCTCGCCACAACCAGCCGGCAACAATCAGCGAATTCGATTAGTACAGGGCTCGTCGGTTCAGGAATCGTCCTATTGCATGGTCACGTTGAGTAACAATCGCGTCCCACTGTCCAGCTTCACCTCTTTGTTATTTGAAGTGAGAACGCCATCTGGTTCAAGCTTGATATTCTTGATCCCAAACACTCCTATCGAGCTTTCATTGAGCGACTGAACTGTGTTACGGGCAGGGCCGGAGGGCACAGAATGAGTGAGTGTCACCTGAGACATATCCCCGTAGGCCATGTTGCTCCCAGTGCTAATGTCTGCATTTGGATTTGGAGCCACAGCCTGGATGACGCAGTGGATCTGCGTTTCTTCCCCTCCCGGTTGAACAACTTTGTCGAATACAAGTCCGAGTGTCGATTGCGGATCGTTCTTCGACCGGGTTGTCGCTTCGGTGACATGACCGATTATCTTCGCGCCGCGAGCCAAGGGCGGGCTGTTGGGAAGAGTGACCCGGCCTGTCAGCTTGGCATCGACTTCATCCCCTTGCTTAAGCTTGTTGGAGTCCAAGCTCTTTGCCAGCTCCACAATGAACCGGCCGCGCGATCTAGCCACCGTAGCTGAGCTCTTGATTGCGGTGTCGTAAGGGATCATGCCCTCTATGGGCGCCCATTCGACCTCGCTACGTTGAGCGACGGTCTGGGTTGCAGGCAATTGCGGACTGACAACTGGCGAACTGAAATTGGGTCCGCCGGGGCGCGGCTCATCGGGCATTACGGACACCCAGGTTCTGCCGTCTGCGGTTTTTCCCGAGGCCCACAAACCGTAGGCGCACCACGCCCTGAAACTGTTCGAGAAGTGAGGGCCGAGGCGCTTTAGATTCCACACCTGGTTTTCCACCTTGGGAGGGTCGATCATAAACCCGCCGGGTGCGCTGGCCGCCGGCGCGTCTACGCCGGGGGTAAAGGCCGACATCAGCATCGGATCATAATTCTGCGGCCGCTCTACTCGCTTCACCGAACCCCGGACCGCAATCATGCGCTCGGCCTCGATCACGATTTCATCCGAATGCAGTGTCACGGTTGCACGATAGGTTACATTCCCGTCCAACTGGTCGCCCCGGAACCACAGGTACGGGCCATCCAAGCGAGTCCAATCGTGCTCGTATTTGCGGGCTGTCAGTGTCGTGTCGCTCTGCTCGTCGGCCGGCTTAATCCACGAAGGACTCCATTCCCTCTGGTTTACGGTGAGATATACCGGGAACTCTTCCACTTCCACGCTTGTCGCCTTCCTGGTCATCGTGACCACGTCGGCACGTTCTTCCGACTCATTTTTCGAAATCGGATGGTCGACAACGCCGGGACGATACAGAAACAGGGCCGTGGTCTTGCCCTCGTCGATTTTGTGCGGCAGTTGTTGCCGAAGCCGATTCGTGAAGTCAACCATATCGGGCGGAGGGAGATCCGCCTTCTCCGCCCATTTCGTTTCCATCCGGAGCAGAGCAATGGTCATGGCATAAAGACGCAGCGCCTGCGGAAACGACAGATCGTGCTTAGGTGTACGGTATCTCACCCCTTGTGCCGTCGTGGCAGGGTTGGTCATGCCGTCGACCGCTTTGCGAAGATCATTGAGCTTCCAGACAGAGTAATCGTCCAGCATCATGGCCGGCGTCAGTTCCTGGCGGAGGGTCTTCAGGCGGCCGGACACTTCGCTTTCGGGAAGCGACCAGACAATGCACAACAGCGGTATGGGACTTAAAGCGGCATCTTCGTTCGCATAGTTGGCCACGAAGTGGCTGTCCATCGAAGATTGGGCGTTGGAGTCTGGTTCGTCTCTTGGTTTTAGCTCCGGGTCAGAGGTGCGAGGCAGTCTTTCGGCTCCCGCTGAAGGTGTGCCGAGCGAGGGAAAATATCTGCGGATCAGCTCCCAGCCGGTTTTATTGACTGCCAGAAGTGCCGCAGTAGCGTTGGCTACGGGTTCGGCCTTGCTGTCATAGGCCTCGATGTCCTGCCGCTGCAGTCCCATCATGCTGTAGGGTAGCTTGGGCCGTTCGCTATCCTTGTCTCCTGGCAAGGAAGAGCAAAGGACGGGACAAGCTAGAAGGCTAACTGCCAGCGTCCCCAGGTTGGTGAGCCTTAGCCAGGAGAAACGCCGTGCCTGGAATACAACGGAGTTGAAAAGGAAGGCCACGGTGCGAGTATTTTGGTGCTACCTCAATTTAGTGTCAACGGCTATTGCTCAGCCAGAGTCAATGCCACCGGTCGACATGTTCCGGAACCCGGCATGGTTTGAGGTTTGTCCGGCGGGCAGCGAAATACTCTTCTAGTGCTGCGTAATTTATTGACGTCCAAAGGCTCTCATCCTAAAATTCCCCGGCGATGGCGTCTCCAGCGTTAGACATCGGTCAGGTGTTGGGTCACTACCGGATTGTGGAGCGGATAGGTGCCGGTGGCATGGGAGTCGTCTATCGCGCCCGCGATGAGCGCCTGCAACGTGACGTCGCGGTGAAGGTACTCTCTGCGGCTACGCTGGCCAGCCACTCTGGCCGCAAGCAGTTCCGTCAGGAGGCGCTCACTCTTTCACGTCTCAGTCATCCCAACATAGCTACGGTTTTCGACTTCGATACCCAGAACGGTACCGACTATCTAGTCATTGAATATATTTCGGGTATTACTCTGGATACCAAACTCGCTGGCCGCGCCCTTCCTGAGAAGGAAGTCGTGAGCCTGGCTGTGCAGCTTTGTCAAGGTCTCGAAGCGGCCCACAACAGTGGCATCATTCACGGCGATTTGAAGCCCAGCAATCTGCAAATAACGGCGGATGCTCGACTGAAGATTCTCGACTTCGGTCTGGCTCGATGGATGCCACACGCTAGCGAATATGGACTCACCGTTACAGCCACGGCAGCTCAAGGCTATATGGGAACACTGGCGTACATGGCTCCCGAGCAGCTTCGCGGCGCCAAACCAGATAGGCGTTCCGATGTTTGGGCGGTCGGAAGCGTCATCTACGAAATGGCAACCGGTAAGCACGTGTTTGTCGGGCCAACCAGTCCACAGCTAATAGATGCCATCTTGAATAAGGAGCCTGCTTCGCCCAGGTCAGTTAACCCGCAGGTCTCCTCTGGACTAGAGAGGGTTATTCTGACGGCGCTACAAAAGGACCCGTGTCGTCGCTATCAGTCTGCTGAAGCACTGACCGTCGACCTTCAGCGAATTGAGGCAGGTCTTTCGCCGTTTGTCATTGCGGCGGTGGCAGAGCGTTCCAAGTCAAAGCAAAAGAAGCTCTCGCTGCTCATGGCTGGGGTAGCGCTGACGGTTGCGCTGTCGACGGGCGGATTTTGGTATGCCCGGCGAGCGCAGAACCTGACTGATAACGATTCTCTTGCCTTCAAGGTGCGCGCTGACAGCTCCGACATAACCTTGATTGGTTCGATCATTCCGCCGCCGGAAAAAGGCAATGCCATCAAGATCGTGGTGGAAGGACAGAAGGGCGAAACGTTTCCCGACGACCTGGGAAGATTTAAGCTCATGGTGAATGGGAGAGCCGGTGACAGGATTCGCTTGCAAATTTATGTGAATGGAAAAATGGCTTACGACGATTTTCAGGTGCTTCCCGGACCGATTGCGGTGAGTTTGTTCAAACCCAACTGAATTGTCCTGCCAGCCGATTTCGTGGCCGAAAAGTGACGGATGACTACCCACGAAAATATTGTACTTTGCTAGACGCAATGCGCTTGGTACAATCCAAGCACAAGCGCCATGCCATATGGTGATCGTATGAAGAAGGTCGCTACTTCCATTCTGGCAGTTCCTCTTGGGCTGTTGCTGTGCTGGCCCGTAGCCGCCCATGCCCGCTCGGGTTCTAAAGGTGCGCAGACCCAGCAACAGAAAGAAGCGCAGAAGACCTGGCAGAAATACGCCAAGGGCCAGAAAAAGCAAGAAAAGAAGCAGATGAAGACGCAGAAGAACCAAATGAAGCAGTGGAAGAAGACCCACAATTCCACGACTACGGTGACGTAGTACGCAGAGTCCGTTCATCCGCCTCAGAGGCAGCCTGCCACGAACTTAGTTCCGTGTTTCCTCCTCACTAACAACCAGCCAAACCGCGCATCGTATAGTGCGATGTATTCGCAGAGGCGCCAACCCGAGGCAGCGGTCGAGAGTTGGTGCCACTTTGGCACGGTCAAGTTCGAGCGGGTTTGGCCGAAGGTATTCGATGAGCCACCTTGGGGAATTGAGGTGTTCTCAGGGCGGTCGGTTGGCAGTAGAATAGGCCGAGCGAGCAGCCGTTTCGCAACGAAGAGTTCAACAGCCGGGACGGTGACGACCCCGGGAGCTGCGGCATGCTCTGCGGCGGCTATCGCCGTTCTGTCGGCGCCACGGTGCCAAGGGGAAGCTCAGGCGGGAGGCGTTTAGTTCGGATCGGACAGGCCACCATTATCTATGTCATCCCCTGAGTTTCTTTCGCAGGTCAGGCCCGCTGAAGTGCTGCGCGAGGCCATACTGCGCCATGTCCGCTACACCCTGGTCCGGCCCACCTCCGAGTTAAAGCCAGCCGACTATCTCAAGCCCGTATCTCTGGCGATCCGCGACCGTATCGTCGATCGCATGCTGGAGACCGAGTCCCGCTATCGCCATAAGGATCTCAAGCGACTGTACTACCTCTCCATGGAGTTCCTGATGGGCCGCTCGCTTGGCGATAACCTGTCCAATCTGCGCGTCGAAGACATGTGCCGCGAGGTGCTGGCGGGCTTTGGCGTCAGTCTGGACGAAGTGCTCGAGAGTGAAAACGACGCTGGCCTGGGCAACGGCGGCTTAGGCCGGCTGGCGGCCTGTTTTCTGGAGTCCATGGCGACGCTGGGGATGCCCGGCTTTGGCTACGGAATCGATTACGAATACGGACTGTTCAAGCAGGAAATCGTGAGCGGTTTCCAGCGAGAGAAACCGGACCGCTGGAAGGCCAATGGAACTCCATTTCAGATCGAGCATCCGGAAGAAGCCGTCAATATCCCGCTATACGGCAAGGTCGACGGTCCGCACGAGGTCGAACACAGCCTGGAACAGGTTTGGAACGCGCAGAAGATCGTGGTCGGCATACCGACGGATATGCCCATCGTCGGCTATCTCGGCCAGACCGTGAATTGGTTGCGGCTGTTCACGGCGCGCGCCTCGGAGGACTTCGACATCGAGATCTTCAACCGCGGCGATTACATCCGTGCCGTCGAACAGAAGATCCAATCGGAAAACATTTCTCGCGTGCTCTATCCCTCGGACTCGGTCATGAGCGGCAAGGAGTTGCGGCTGGTGCAGGAATATTTTCTGGTCGCCTGCGCGCTGGGCGACATCTTCCGGCGCTTCCGCCAGCAGCACAAGCCGATCGAGTTGCTGCCGTCCAAGGTCGCCATCCAGATGAACGACACGCATCCCAGCCTGGCGGTTGCCGAGCTGATGCGCATTTTGTTGGACGAAGAGCGGCTGCCATGGGAGCAGGCGTGGGAGATCACGCAGCAAACGCTGGCGTATACGAATCACACCCTGCTGCCCGAGGCCCTGGAGAAGTGGTCGGTGCCGCTGCTGGAAAAAGTGCTGCCGCGGCACGTGCTGATCATCTTCAACATCAACCACGAATTCCTGCGCGAGATGCAGCAGTATTCCTTCCTCGACGAGGAAAAACGCCGCCGCATGTCGATTATCGAGGAAGGCTACGAGAAGCAGGTGCGGATGGCGCATCTGTGCATGGTCGGCAGCCATTCGGTGAACGGCGTCTCCAAGCTGCATACCGATCTGATCGTGCACTCGCTGGCGCCGGAGTTCGCACAGGTGTGGCCGGAGAAATTCAACAACAAAACCAACGGCGTGGCCCCGCGGCGCTGGCTGATGAAGGCCAACGAGGGGCTGACGGATCTCATCAGCCGCACGCTGGACGAAAACAAATGGATCACCGACCTGCATAAGCTTCGCGACCTGGAACCGTTTGCCGAGCAGGAGGATTTTCGCGAGGCGTTCAAGCAGGTCAAGCGGCAAAACAAGCTGCGACTGGCGGGAGTCATTCACGACTTGAGCGGGGTCTCGGTCGATCCCGATTCCATGTTCGATGCGCAGATCAAGCGCATTCACGAATACAAGCGGCAAACTCTGAACGTGATGGGCATCATCCACGATTATCTGGGAATCGTGGAACGTGGCGAGATCCCGCCGGTGGCGCGCACCTACATCTTTGCCGGCAAGGCCGCGCCGGGATATTGGGCAGCGAAGCAGATCATCAAACTCATCCACAGCGTGGCCGAAGTGGTGAACAACGACGAGCGCACCCGCGACCTGATGAAGGTGGCGTTTGTTCCCGATTACCGCGTCTCGCTGGCGCAGCTGATCATTCCCGCTGCCGACTTGAGCGAGCAGATTTCCATGGCGGGCATGGAAGCGTCCGGTACGGGCAACATGAAGCTGGCGATGAATGGCGCGCTGACCATCGGTACCTATGACGGCGCCAACATCGAGATCGCGGAGGAGGTCGGCGAGGACAACATCTTCATTTTTGGTCTGCGCTCGGAGGAAATCCGCGAGATGCAGCAAAAGGGTTCCTACGATCCTCGCGCCCGCTATGACAGCGATCCTGCGGTGCGCGAGGCGATGGATGCGTTGGCTTCGGATCGCTTCTGCCCCAACGAACACGGTCTTTTTCGCTGGCTCTTCGACGAACTCGTACACCGCGGCGATCGCTACTTCCACATCGCCGATTTTCCGGCTTACATCGAGACACAACAACTCATTGACGGCGAGTACCTTAACGAGGAAATCTGGTGGCGCAAGGCAATCCTGAACGTGGCTCGTATCGGCAAGTTCTCCAGCGACCGAACTGTCCTGGAATATGCCCGTGACATCTGGCATGTGGGACAGTTTGAGAAAGCCGGCCGCCGAGCCAAGCCCACCGTGCGCAGTGCTGCTCCGGCTTCCAAACCCAATGTGCAGCCGATGTCGGCACCTGAGGCAGCCCCAGAGATCGAAACCAAGCAGGTCGCCGATTAATCAGCGGCCTGGGATCCCACGCACTACGCTCAGAGATCCTGTTAACTGGGTTGCCAGGCACACCTTGTAGAGCGGCCCCCGTCGCGGACTGAAGTCCGCTCGGGATGGCAAGAAATAAGCTGCGTATCGGCACGACTGAAGTCGTGCCCTGACACAAAGCGCTCGAAAACGCGGAGCCGCCGTGTTCGGTCGCCTCTTCCACAACCACGCTGAATCCTTGCCCCACCAACGCGCCCGCATGGTGGAGGAACAGCTTCGTGCGCGGGGAATCCGCGATGAGCGCGTCCTGGCGGCGATGGCCAAGGTCCCACGCGAAGAATTCATCTCTGCCGGCGATATTGCTAGCGCTTACGGGGACTATCCGCTGCCCATTGGTGCGGGCCAGACTATCTCGCAACCTTACATTGTTGCCGCGATGGTCGAGGCGCTGGAGCTAAGTTCTCAGGATCACGTGCTCGAGGTCGGCACAGGTACGGGCTATCAGGCTGCGATTCTCGGGGAGTTAGCGGCGGAGGCTTGGACCATCGAGCGCCACGCTGAGCTGGCAGATAAGGCACGAGAGATTTTGCAAAGACTCGGCTACGCGAATGTTCACGTGGTGACCGGCGATGGAACTCTTGGTCTGCCGGAGCACATTCCATACGACAAGATCCTGGTCGCGGCCGCGGCGCCACGCGTGCCGCAGACGCTGGTCGCACAGCTTGTTGATGGTGGACGGTTGGTTGTGCCGGTGGGAAGTCGCGCGGAGCAGCAGGTATTCGTCGTGCGGAAGATGGGCGAGCAGATCACGGAAAGTCCGCGCGAAGCCTGCCGTTTTGTGCCGCTGGTGGGCGAACAGGGCTGGGAGCCATAGCCGACTCAGCGCAGAAGCAATCCGCTGGCGGCGCACAGGATGCCGATGCCGGCCAGGACAAATCCGAAGTACCAATAGGCGCGCCTCTCCGTCAGCAGGGTGATCGACGTCACGACCAGCGCGATCTCCAGGAAAACTTCGCCCAGGTCGAAGCGATTGGCGCGGTGGCTGGCCTTGTCGCGCTCTGCCTCGAAGTCTTTCGCTTCGGTTTGAATGTCCTTCTGCTGATCGCGATACTTGTCGATTTCCTCGTGAAAGTGCTTGCGGACCGCTTCTGCGCGTTCCTCCTTGGTGTTCTCGAGCGCAGTCAGCACATCGTCGAGCGCCTCGAGATTGTTGCGGCGCATATTCTTCGCCTGGTAATAACTCCACTGGTCGGTAGCCTGGGTTTGCAACAGGAGTTCTTCGGTGTGGGCGCGGTGTCCCAGCAGCGTTACCGTGGCGACCAGAACTGCCAGGATCGCCATGGTAAGGCTCACCGGCGCCAACGCGCGAACCTCCTTGGCGCGTTCCGCTGCTTCCTTTAGTTCATCGGTTTCGTCACTCATGCATTCCGCCCACTATGAAATTGAACACGATAGTACGGACAACGGTGGTCAGCACGCAAGCCCGCCGAGGAATGGGTAGCGGCCCAGTTTGAATCAACCCGGGTTGTTCTATTGGGGTGGAGCACGCCTTCACAGGCTGCTGAAAAATCATTGCGACAGTTTTCTGTCGTCGGCTGAAGCCGACTCAAGAAAGAAAATAAGCGGCTTATCGGCACGACTAAAGTCGTGCCCTGACACAAAGCGCCCGAAACCCGAGTTTTTTTAGCAGCCTGTTCAGGTGTGCATACACAGCCGCGTTTCAAGATGGGCTTAGCGCCTGAGGTGATCGATACAATTACCTCAGCGGCTGAAGCCGGGTGTCCAGACAAATCTCGCATTGCACACCTGAAAGGCGTGCTCCACCCTAAGCAAAGTTTCAAACTGAGCTACCACCAGGGAATGTCATAGCTTCTCCAAGCTCGCCTGTGCAGGCTGGTCAGACGGCTGGGCAGGCTCGGCGATTTCTCCCAGCTCCCAATAGTGCTTCAGCAGTGTCTGCGGGACTCGCACCGGCCTTCCGGTGATGAGGGACTTCAACTGCAGTGCATTGACCGCGGCTTTGCCTTCGAAATGATTGTTGGCGATGACGAAGGTCTTCTGCGCCTTCTCCGCGATGGCATCGACGCGTGTCTTCCAGCCGCGCAGTTCGGGATCGGTGTAAAGGTAATTGTAGCGATCATTGCGGGAATCGCTGTCGAACCACTGATCGTAGTTGCGGCCGTGCAGACGAACATACGCCACCGGCGCGGTGACATGCTCGCTGGGCGTGATAGCCTGGCCCAGCTTCGGCTGATCGATGTTGCAGAAGGCAACGCCCTTTTCGGCGAAGTAGCGCAGCGTGCCCTCGTTGCTCCAGCTGTTGTGCCGCACCTCGACGACCAGCGGAAATGACTTGAACTTTTCGATCACGCTCTGCAGATGGTTGCGATTGGTGTTGGTGTTCTTGAAGGAGATGGGGAACTGCGCGAGGACCGCTCCCAGCATGTTCTCCGCGGCTACCGATTCGAGACCTTCCTTGGTGAGCTGTTCGTCCTCCGGCGTAGCGCGAATGGTCTCGGCTGATGTGCTTTCCAGGACCGCGATCGGCGAATGGGTGAAGGCGCGGTTGAGCTTGGCCGTGAACAGGAAGTGCGGATTGACTGCTCGCGCGATGCGGCACCACAGCTTACCCCACTCCGGTTTGATGTGGCCGTAGAACGAGGTGTTGATCTCCAGCACGTCGACGTACCTCGCCATGTACTCGACGGGGTGCTGGGACTTCTTGATCTGCGCCGGATAGACGATTCCCTCCCAGTCCTTGTAGGACCAGCCGGCCGTGCCGACGTAGATTTGCGAGGATTCAAGCATCCGAAAACCGAGGGTAGCACAGGCGGAAGCAAAGGCGTTTTACCACAGAGACGCAGAGACACGGAGAAGAAGAAGAAAAGAACGGAAAGAAAAAACAGAAAGAAAAAATAAAGGAATCACCACGGAGGCACGGAATACACGGAGTTCTTGTTTGTCTTTCGATTTTTCCGCCTGATCTTCTCGTGAGTGTCTCTTCTTCTTTTATTCTCTGTGCCTCTGTGTCTCTGTGGTTAATTTCTGGTTGCGACGCGGAAAACTTTCCCGAACATTGGCATGTGACCGCCGTCACACGGGGGCGTGATCTTCGACCTCGCATCCACCCGCCTCTACAGGTATTTTCGATTGCAGTGGGGAACAAATTCATTCTGTCGGGAAGCAGAAATGATTGACCTGAAGAAAAAGTGTTGGCGCGAGAAGGTTACCGCCGAGATCACCCTGGGCCATGTCCTGCAATTTGCAAAAGAGGCCGGGAGCAACATGAACGCGGCCGAGGTAGCGGCATTCCTAAACGAGCAGGGCCGGGCACAAGCCGTGTGGACGCACATGATGCAGGCCGGCGAGGAGTACATCAAGTCCAACTTGTCCGCCAAGACGGCACGGATTCATAGCGCAACGCCGCCCGCGGCGCACGCGGGTGCGATTCATTAGCAACGCTCAGCCCGAGCAGTGGGACGCAGGAGCCAGCGTCCATTCATATCAGTACGTGACCATTACTAACCAGTAAACGCCACCGGGATGGCTCACGCTGGGAGCAAAACACGCTCCCAGCGAGTACCCGGAGATCTGCGGTTTCAGCACCTGCCCAATCCCTTTCGGCAGTTTGGCGGGATCGGCTGCGGTCCACGCCAGGACGCCGTGCACTCCAAATAGCCCCATCGCATCGCTACTATCCAAAGCATCGTTAAGCGCCATCCGGCAGGCGATGTGTCGCAGTTGCGGTTGGGGCTTTCGGCCGGCAGGAGAGAATCCGTTCGACCGAGCATACTTTTCGATCGCAGTCTGCACCGCGGCCTCGGCTTCCAGTTCGGACATTTCCGGCAGCTTGCGGGCGAACTCCTCGGTGACGAAGAAGCCCTCATCCGTTTGCAGGACGCCTACGCCAACTACGTTGTAATTGGGATCGAGAATGGCTTCACGATGAGGCGGCGAATGCATCAGCGCGTCATGCGCTCCAGGAATGGTCGCGTTAAGGGCGACGTTCTCGCTGGAGCTGTCCGAGGGCAAGCCTTCGTTGGAGAAGCGAGTCTGCGGAGGCGGCTCGCCATCAAACTGGTGCGAGAGCGCCAGGTGCTGCACCATCAATTGCGTGTGCTTGCGAGCGGCACGAGTTAAGCGATCGTCGACGGTTAGAGGCGCAAGGCCGTGCTCGGTGCGGGTTTGATTGAGCAACTGGACAAGCTGCGCCTCGGCGGCGGAATCGAACTGGGCGGCGGGCGCAGGCGATGTTTGCGAGCTCGACCTCGCCAGCATTACAAGAACGACGATGAGAACTGGGAAGACGTGCCTCTGACAAACCCTACGCATCGCGACCGTTTGGTTCCCGCCTGTCATCTGTCGTCCCTACGGGACTTGGATTTTTTGCTACTTTACCCAGGACTTCGTCCTGGGCTAAGTTGTTCGCCGCGCCTACGGCGCTCGATCTTCGGCACTCGTGGACCGCTCGGCGAATTCGACAGTTACCTACGCCTCTTGGATCTTACGATCCACTGGAGCCAAAGCCCTTCGAGCCGCGGCTGGTCTCGTTTAACTCGCCTTCTACCACCTCGCCGGCAAGAAACGGGTGCTCCAGCAGCTGCGCGATCTTGTCGCCCTTGCGAATGGTGTAGGGCTCGTCTCCGAGATTTTCCATCAGCACGATGATCTCGCCGCGATAGCCTGCATCGATAACCCCTGCGTTGCACAAAAGTCGCTTCTTGGCGAGACCGGAGCGGGTCTTTACGATGCCACCGGCAGTGGGAACGAACTCAATCGCAATGCCGGTACGGACACCGGCGGCGCTGTGGGCGGCGAGGGTGAGCTCCTCAGCAGAGTAGAGATCGTAACCGATGTCCTCGCCGGGATGAGCGACGGTCGGCAGAGTGGCGTCGGGTGAGAGTTTCTTGACCTTGAGCATGGCTATCGTGCGCCGCCTGCATTGACAATGGCCGGGGACAGGGCAGCGGCTGTCGTTTGGTCTGCAATCGGGTTCTGGAGTAGCTCGCCGCGTCGGCGCCAGAAGTAAATCGCGAAGAACAAGAGCACGATCGGCAACACCGCCCCGAACTCGTCGATGAACCAGGCGGTCTTGCCGGTATTTCTCGTCAGAGGACTGAAGATCTCCTGGATGTACAGATTGTGGCTGGCGTGAAGCATCGCGGCGGTCCACAGGCTGCCCGACTTCAGCCGCATCCAGGCGAAGATGAAAGCCAGTTCCACGACCAGGATCGTGAAGCATGGTAGCGAGTACCACGCCGGCGTTCCGGCGTTGTAATCGCCCCAGATAAGGATGGGATAGTGCCAAAGGGCCCAGACGATCCCGCTGATCAGCGCTGTGGCAGTGAAGCCCATGGTTTTGGAGAGTTCGGGAACCAGAAAACCGCGCCAGCCGATCTCCTCGCCCAAGGCGGTGGCCAGGCCGTAAACCAGTCCGAAGCTGCCGTCGAGGATCACATAGAGAATGGTGGAAACAACCGGTGAGGTGTGCTGGCCCATGCGGACAGAGAGGTGCTGCATCAGGTCATGATTAGGAAATCCGCCGAGGCCCGTCGTCCAGACGATGACATACGCGATGGCTGCATAAAGCAAGGGAATATACCAGGACATCACCATGTACCTGGTCTGCGGCCATTTCCAACCCAGTTCGCTGAGGCTGCGATGCTTGAGCTTGAGGGTTGCAAATGCCGCCAGCGCTGGACACCACATGATGCCGATAACGTAGAGGCCATGGGCGGAGCCAAGCTTACCGCTGTGCAGAACGAGAAAGTAGAAGACAGAGCTGAAGGCAAACACGAGCAACAGATAGATCAGGACTTGCCGTCGCGATTCGCCGGGCGTGGTCATGTCTACCTCCACACATCGTTGTGATATTGCTGCCTACTCTACATTAAAATTGCCAGCCTATGGTTGCGCATCCCCGATCCGCTCCTGCCATTCGCTTCTTAGACGAAGAGGCAATCCGTCCGTTGCTGCACTTGGAAGATTTGATTCCGGCGATGGAGCGCGCCCTGATCGACTTCTCCGCGGGACGCGTGGTGCATCCGGTTCGAAGCATTGTGCCGGTCACAGAGCACCACGGGTTCATGGGCGTCATGCCGGCGGTCTACGGCGACGTAATGGGTGCGAAGCTGGTCAATTTCTATCCCGAAAACATCTCCCGTGGGATTCCCACGCATCAGGCGGTTATTGCTCTGTTCAACGGCGAGACTGGTGAACCGCTGGCGATGATGGATGGGCGTCTCATCACGGAACTAAGAACCGCTGCTGTTTCGGGGGTAGCGACGAAGCTGCTATCGGCGCCGAATGCGAAGAGCCTGGCGATCCTGGGTAGTGGGGTGCAGGCGCGATCTCACTTCCGGGCGCTCTCGCTGGTGCGGAAGTTTGATGACGTTCGCGTTTGGAGCCGCAATCCAGAAAATGCACAACAGCTCGCGAAAGAGATTGGGGCCAAAGCAACTCCGGCGGAAGAAGCGGTACGCGAAGCCGACGTGGTCGTGACGGTTACGGGATCGCCTGTTCCGGTGTTGCGTGGGGCGTGGCTGAAGCCGGGAGCGCTGGTGAATGCTGTCGGCGCGGTCGGAACGAAGAATCGCGAATTGGACGACGATGCGATGCGCGGGGCGGTGATCGTGGATTCCCGCGAAGCGGCAATGAAGGAATCCGGCGACATTTTGCAGTCGAACGCAAAGATCTATGCCGAGTTGGGTGACTTGCTGGCAGGAACGAAGCCGCTGCCGCAGGCGGAAATCACAGTGTTCAAATCGTTGGGGTTGGCGGTAGAAGATTTGGCTTCGGCCAAGCTGGTGCTGCATGCTCTGCGAATAGGCGCCGGCTGAATCTGAGGGTGTCGCTATTCTCCGGCCAGGAAATAAGCTCCATAGCGACGGCCCATGCGGTAGGCGAGGCGGGCGTGGCAACGGTAGGCGGCTTCACCCTTCTGGTGGAATTCGAGGATGACGATATCGCCGACATTCAGCTCAGATTGGCAGTCGAAGGCAACGCCTCCCTCACTTAGGTCGGTACAGACCCCGTCGTTCGCCTTATCCACCAGCATGCCGTAGGTGAGAATTCGCAGCGGGAGGCGTAAAGGAATGCGTTCGCGCCGCCGCCGATCGAACGCAGGCGGGAGATCGGGAAAGCGATTGGCGTGTTCGCTGGGCAGGTTCTTCATGCGGCGCTGGTCACCAACAGCGTTGCAAGAAAGCCATCGGCAGGCAAGGACGAAGACTTGAAGGGCAGTCGAAGTTCGATTGCGCCGTCGTCTTTTCGGGAACGGTTCCAAATCGGGTACGAAGCGGCGCGCCAGAACCTGCTCTACAATGCCAAAGCATGAGCCCCAAGTCGGAAGAACTATTGCGCCCGCGTGATGCGGCGGTGGTTTTAGGCATCAGCTATGCCAGCCTGAAGCAGTGGATCTATAAGGGCAAGCTGCGCACGGTAAGGACGGCCGGCGGGCACCATCGCATCCCGCAAAGTGAGATTGACGCCTTCCTCTACAAGTCCCTGGGCAAGCAGCCGGCGGAAAGCCGGGCAAGCTTCCGCGCCATCAGCGGCCGCAATCAACTGGTCGGCCGCATCGTGGAAGTGCTGATTGAAGGCTTGATGGCGCAAGTCAAGCTATCCATCGGCGGGCAACACATTACATCCATCATCACCGCCGATGCTGCCCGCGAGATGCGTCTGAAGCGCGGCGACAAGGCTGCCGCCCTGATCAAATCGACCGAAGTCATGATTGTGAGAGTGTAAAGCTGTTGTCGGTGGTCAGTTGTCGGTTGCCACAAGTGAAATGCCCCGTCCAGGCTGGAACGGGGCATTGATGCTTAAGAGTTCTGCTCGATTGACATCGAGTTTGGGGTGGCTGGCCGAGCACCAGCCACCCCCCAGCCGCTTACGGTAAGTAGTAGCGGAAGGATGTGAAGATCATGTTGTCAATCGCGGTGGGCGTGGAGAACGCACTCGGGAATGGAGTCTTGGTGCCGACGCCAGCCCAGGCGGTCTTGGTCACGTAGGAGTACTGCAGACCAAACTGCAGTCTTCCCTTGGGACCGTTGTAGGGCTTGTACCAGAAGCCGAGGGTACCTTCCCAGATGTCCTTGGTATTGGCGGTGCAATTGGACGGGGTGGCGGGATCGAATCCGGCACTCAAGGCAGTGCTGGGCAGGGCCTCGATACCGCAGCCGTAGCTACTGAGATTGAGAGCGCCGTAGCCGATGGTCTCCTCACCCTTGGAATTCAGGTACGCGTCGCGGCCGGCATACTCGATACCGCCGTTGGTGTACCAATCCCACTTAGGCGAGTGATACTCCAACGTTGCCAGACCCTGGTAGCTCTGGATGGGAGATACATAGCCATTGGGCGTAATGGTTATATCGGAAAGACCCGCGGTTCCGTAGCGGCCCACACCTTTGCCACCCAAACCGTGCAATCCGAAGTCGACGTGCTTGTCGAAGAACGACCAGCGGGCATTGGCGCCGCCCGCACCCGTCCACGTCGAGGCGTTAAATGCACCATCTGCAGTCGGCGTCTTAGCTCCCGCGTTGGGGAAGATGCGATCGCGGAACTGCGTTCCGATGCCGAAGAGTTCGTAGTGTCCGAAGCCGGGCTGGAAAGCCAGCTTGCCGATGAAATCGGGCGAAGGATTGAACGAGTAGGTTGAAATCGGAGTGCAGGTCGTAACCGGTGCGCCACTGGAGTTAAGTGAAGTTGAGCAACCGCTGATGGCTGGGTTGTAGAGGCCGCCGGCCGCGCCAGGCGAGCCGAGCAGGTACGAACCGGCGGTGTTGCCGTTCGCAGTAACCGTTGCCTCCGAGTTCTCGACGGAGAATCCAGCCCAGACCTTGTTGTTCCAGTTCTTCACCACGCGGAAGCCATACTGACGCGCCCAACTGAAGCCCACGGTGTATTGCGGGTCGATGGTCATCGGAACGGCTTCGGTGCGGTTGTCTTCACCCTGCTTGGTTTCCGTGATCAAGCTCCACATCTGGCCGCCGGTGAAGCTCCAACCGCTGTTCAGAGCGGCCTGACCCCACACCTGGCGCTGACGCAGTACGTAAGAATCGCTCTGGTTATTGTTAGAGACCGAACCAACGCCGAGGAAGTCAGCCTCGACGTAGCCTGACATCGTCATGTTGTCGAGCTTGCCCTGCGCCAGCATGGAGATACGCGACTGACGCCCAGATCCGTAGAACTCGGACAAACGCCCCGCTGACGCTCCGAAGAACGGGATGGAGTTAAACGGTGTATTGATGTCGGCGCCGATGGCACGCTGCCGCCACACAGTTTCTGCCGCCAGGAAGCCACCCGGAGTAATGGTGATTCCTTTGTAGTGAATCGCCAGCGGGCTTTCCAGCGCGGCGACGCGTCTCTGGGTATCCTGAAGTTCATTCGCGGTGTTGGCCGAAACTGTCTTCAAGTCGGCCACGTCGTGCTGCAACGCGCCAACAGCATCGCAACAATTCGGCGCCGGCGGCGCGGGCGGTTGCGGTGCCGGCATGTTAGCAATCTGTTGCTGGAGCTGCTGGATGGCCTGATCGCGAGCGGCGATCTGTTGTTGCAGCTGTTGAATCTGCTGCTGCTGTGCCGAGATGGCGTCCTTCATATCCTCCAACTGCTTGGAAACTGAACCCGTACTGCGGGCTTTGGGCGTCGAAGTTTGGGGATCACTCTGCGCGAAAACGGTTGTGGTGATCAAAAATGTGAGGGCCAGAACGAGTAGTCGTTTCATTTTCTCTCCTGAAAAACAACAGCTACGCGGAACCATCTACCACCAAGCGGCAAGCCGCAGACGAGTACACCTTCACCAAAACTGGCGTGAAATAGTCAGCGAAATCGTAAGGTGGAAAAGTTAAAGATTCGTGAATAGAAAATGAAAGTTCCGCGAATAAGGCTGTTGTTCAATAGGTTGCAGAGGATAATTGCGGCGATTCGGGGACGCAGGCGTCTCCATTGCTCCGGTCTGGCCCCCAGAGCGCGGGCTGGGACCTCGACCCCGGCACCCCCCAGTCTGGTATCGTCGATTTGGGTCAGCCGATACCACCGCAGAGACTGACAGCACAACCTTTCCTCCTTATCGCCAGTCAGAAGGAAAGGTCCTTGAAATTGAATTGGAGCGCTACATGAAACGGCTCTTGGTGATCCTCGCCACGATCGCGATTGGCGCGGGAGCACACGCCCAGATCGAATCCCGGCCCGGCACGCTGGTGGTCGTCTACTTCGCGAACAACAAAATAGCCATGGCTGCGGACAGCGGATCGGGTGGTGAATGGGCCGGGGAGCCGGACAAGATATGCAAGTTGACTGCAATCGACCACCGGCTCCTGTTCGCCACCTCAGGTGCCGCAACCGTCACGAGCCCTGGCGATCCCAGCCTGGGATGGAACAACGTTGAGGAAGCCCGCTCCGCATACGCGCAGGCATCCAAGATGGGTGGTGCGGTGCTCGCCAACACCGTCCAAATCTGGACTACAGCGGTAACCAGTAAATGGAATCGCCTCTTATCGGCGCGTCAAGTCGAGATGATGAAGGTGATTTCCTCGGACCGGGATAATGCCGGAAGCAATGCGTTTTTTGCTGCCGCGGTCAACGGAATGCCGCAGCTTATCCATGCCCAAATCGCCTTTGATCCAATGGGCACGGGTCGGAAAGAGTTTGCTTACCGGATCGAGAGCTTTACCGCGGATTCCTGCCCCAATCACATTTGCGCCATTGGCCATGCAGAAGCCGTGGCTCACTATGGTGATCTTGATACCGAGTCCGCCCGGAAAGAGGCGAGTGAATGGAACACGCAGGCTTGGCCCGGACGCGAAAATGATCGGGAAGCGCTGATCGCGATTCGCCTGGTTGACCTTGGCATTGCCGACCCGAAGAACGGACTCGCACCCCCAATTGACGCTGCCGTACTGGAACCGGATGGCAACATTCGCTGGATTGCCAGGAAAGCAGCCTGTCCAGAGGACTAGCAGGTCCGGCCGGCGCTCGATTTTTCAGCAGCCTGCCACGACCCAACAACACGTTTTTTAGGACACTACCGGTTCAGGAGTTTCATCATCCTGTAATATTGCTCGGCTATGCTTCGGCAGAAGTCGCAGGGTGGGAGCCGTCGCAACGGCTGTCGATCCTTGTGCGACAATTGCAGAATCTTCGGGATTTGGAAAAACAAAATCTATCGTCGGAGGAGTTATGCGTAACTTCATACCCAACCAGCGCTATTGGGTTTCTCTCGCTGCTTTTCTGATTGCCATCACGATTTTCATGCCGGCCAGCCTGGTTATGGCCCAGGACAACGCAGCTTCTCCGCAGGCCCACTTCCCGCCGCTATCTCCGCAGGCGCAGGACCTGATGCAGAACGTGAAGGAAGTCTATTTTCCCTTCGACATCTACAGTCGCGTGGTCAATCCCGATGCGCTGACTGCGGATGGAAGCTGGCTTAGCCAGAACACCGCTTCGCCGATGTGGATTCAGGGCTATGCCGACATCCGCGGAGATATTTTCTACAACCTGGTGCTCTCCTATCGCCGGGCGCAGCACGTCAAGGCGGCGCTGATCAAGAGCGGAGTCGACGAGTCGCGCATCCAGTTTGCGACGGGATGGGGCAAGCTCTATCCGGTATGCAATGCGACCGATGAATCCTGCTATCAACAGCAGCGCCGGGTCGATATCGTGCCGCCCGACACGATGTAAGGACGCCTACAGACCGCGCTGAAAAAATTCCGATTCGCCTGTGTTGTGCCGCCGGCTAACGCCGGCTCCTGTTATTGGGACAAGCTACCCAGCACTCCGCGCCAAAAGCGGGCGCTGCGTGCTGGGCTATCTTGTCGCCGTCCCGCAGGGCGGGACTCGGTTGTGCGTGCTGCAATTAGCGATGGCTCGGCAGCAGCCGTTGGCAGCTCTCCAAACCGAGTTTTTCAGCAACCTGTGAGTTCGCGCCGGATACGAAGCGCTCGCGTGCAGACACGAACTGGCGGAAACGCGCCCGGACTACCCGATACTGCAGTGAGACCAAACGCCTCTAATCTCGACTGAGGCTTGATGGGCGGGATATAATCAAGCCTGCCTGTATCTCCGCTAAAGCGGTGGAGGCGGAGAATTTCCGCGTCCGCTCTGCGGGCAGACGCCGGTGCTCGTCATAAAGTCATCGTAAATCTGAGGTCTCCCACCATGTCAGGCCATTCCAAATGGGCAACAATCAAGCATAAGAAGGGCGCGCTGGATGCCAAGCGCGGCAAGATCTTCACTCGGCTAATTAAGGAAATCACCATCGCGGCCAAGAGCGGTGGTGATGTCGACAAAAATCCGCGCTTGCGCACGGCGGTCGCGGCAGCCAAGGCAGAAAACATGCCGGCCGACAACATCAAGCGCGCCATCCAGCGCGGCACCGGCGAGTTGCCCGGCGTTTCGTACGAGGAAGTCACCTTTGAGGGCTACGGGCCGGGCGGAGTTGCGATCCTGGTCCAGGTCTCGACCGACAACCGCAACCGGACGGTCAGCGAGCTGCGTCACACTTTCAGCAAGAACGGCGGAAACATGGGTGAAGCCGGTTCGGTGGGATGGATGTTCCACAAGAAGGGCGACATCATCATCGCGAAGTCGGCCGCCAAGGAAGACGACCTGATGAACCTGGTGCTGGAAGCGGGCGCCGACGACCTGAAAGATGACGGCGAGAGCTGGGAGATCCTTACCGATCCGTCCGCGTATGAAGCCGTGCTGGAAGCGCTGAAGCAAGCGGGTATCAAGACTGAGGTCGCCGAGGTCGCGATGGTGCCGCAGAACTACACCAAGCTGGAGGGCCAGCAGGCCAACACCATGATCCGCCTGCTGGAAGCTCTGGAAGACAACGACGACGTCGAGCACGTCTACTCGAACTTCGACATCGACCAGAAGCAGCTGGAGGAAGTGGCGGGATAAAGAGGCCGTCAGCTATCGGCTGTCAGCCATCAGCCTGAGTTTCCCTTAGACCAGAGCGGCTGCTGCGAGAGCCGCTTTTCTAATTGGTCAGCTTGGTCAGACCGCTCTGCGGCCTGTCACCAGGTTGATGATCAGCACGATCACCGCTAGCACCAGCAGCAGGTGAATCAAGCTGCCTGCGATGTGGAAGCCCCATCCCAACAGCCACAGAACCAGCAGAATCGCAAAAATCGTCCAAAGCATTGAACGCCCCTCCAGCCAGGAATCTGGCGCTGGAAGTTGGAATCCGATTTCCTAGGCGAGAGTTGTACGCGGGCTGGAAGTCTTCAGAAAGCGCGCAAATACCTCATTGGAGAGCAACCGTCCGCGAGGCGTGAGACGCAGGCCGGAAGCGGGTTTTTCCAGCAGTCCAGCTTCTACAAGTTCCGCAAAAATCGGCGCATAGGTTTCGACAACGTCGTTGCCAAACTGTTTTTGTAGTGCGGAAAACGAGATGCCACGGTTCATCCGCAGGCCCAGGAAGAAGCATTCCTCCAAAGCGGCTTCGCGGTCGATGAGGCTGCGGGAGGCCAGGAGCTGCTGCACCCGGCCTCCGGCTGAGGTATAGGATTCAAGGGAATCCGGCGTGGCGAAGCGGACAGCTTCGATGCCGCGGGCGTTGAGTTCAGCCGTGGCCGGCAGCATCGAGTGGGCGTCAGCGCCAAATCCGATGTAAGGCTGGCGCGTCCAGTACTTGAGATTGTGGCGCGAGTCGCGCAAGCCGAAACCGTGCGTCACCGGCCGGGCGAAATTCGATATTTCGTATTGCTGTACGCCGGCTTTTTCCAGGCGCTCGCATGCAGCGAGATAGAGATCGGCGGTGAGATCGTCGTTGGGAACGAAATGCGCGTGATAGCGGCTGCCTCCGGCAAGCAGCTCGTTGCCAAGACGAGAATCTTCGTCGACCTCCAGCATGTAAACGCTGACATGCGGGACGCCGGTGGCAAGAGTCTCGCTCAGTGACGTCTGCCAAGTATCGGCGATCTGGTGAGGCAATCCGGCGATGAGATCGATGCTGATGTTGCCGATGCCGGCGGCGCGTAGGCGAGCGATGTCGTCCAGCGTGACGGCGCGGGTGTGCAGGCGACCAACAGATGAGCATTCCTTGTCGATGAACGACTGCACGCCGAGGCTGACGCGATTCACGCCGCAATCTGCCAGCGACTGCAGGATTTCGCCGGTGATCGTCCCGGGCGCGCACTCGACGGTGATCTCGGCGGAGCGCTCGACGTCGAATGTATTGCGGACGGTCTCGAAGATTCGCTTCAGCTGATCTGGGGCAAGCACCGAGGGCGTTCCGCCGCCGAGGTAGATCGAGTCCACGCGGCGATCAAGCAGGCCCCCCAGTTCGCGCGCAATCGCGCCGGAGGATTCAATATCAGAACAGAGCTGCTGCACGTACTGATCGAATAGCGCGCGCGAAAACACTCCTGAGGCAAAGTTGCAGAAGCTGCACTTAGTGCGGCAGAACGGGACCGAGATGTAAATTCCTAAAGGCAAGCGATTAGCTGTTAGCTTTGAGCACTTGGCATTCAGCAAACGCACTGGGAATCCGGATTTCTGGAGACGCGGAAAAAACCTGGGTCGATCTCATTCCATGATTATCCGCCATCGATTTCCCGCACAAGTGCATCTGGCAATGTACGATTTCAATAGGGGTAATCGCCAGAGCCCAGATGCTAAGCCGGACGGCCCTGATACGAAGCAATTCATGAAATAGACAGGATAGCCGCTAACTGCTAAATGCTAACTGCTGCCTTCAAGAAACGCGTGGTCATCACCGGCATGGGCGTGGTTAGCCCGAACGGCATCGGCAACGAAGCCTTCTGCCGCGCTGTGCTGGCCGGGAGCAGCGGCGTGCGGCGCGTGACGAGCTTCGACGCCAGCGAGCTGCCGGTGCAGATCGCGGGCGAGGTACGGGATTTCGATGAGCTCGCCTGGGTCGAAGCGCGCGAGCGCAAGCATGTTTCGCGCGTGGTGCCGCTGGCGCTGGCAGCTTCGACCGAAGCGCTGCGCGATGCCGCGATTGAAACCTCAAAACTGTCGCTGGCAGAGCAGCGCGAGATCGGCGTGGTGCTCGGCTCGGGCGGCGGCGCGCAGGAATTCTCCGAGGAGCAAGTTCGGCTGTGGCTCACGGGGAAGGTCAAGCAGGTCAGCCTGTTCTGCATTCCCAGCGGGACGATGGGCACGCTCTCGAGCGAAGTGAGCATGCGCTTTGGATTGCGCGGAATGAGTCACGTCATTACCACCGGCTGTACCTCGTCGACCGACGCGTTTGGCTACGCACTGCGGCAGATTCAGTTCGGCTTTCTGCCCATGATGCTGGTGGGCGGCGTGGATGCGCCCATCGCGCCCGGCATCATGAAAGGCTTTACCCTGATGAAGATCATGACTGCGTCGTGGAACCACGCGCCGGAGCGCGGGTCGCGACCGTTTTCCGCCGATCGCGATGGCTTTGTGGTGGGCGAGGGCTCGTGGATGTTCGTCCTGGAAGAGTATGAGCACGCGCGTGCTCGCGGCGCGCGAATTCTGGCCGAGGTCGCAGGATATGGTTCCACGTGCGAGGCGTTTCATCGCGTGCGCCTCGAGGAGTGCGGCGAGGAGCCGGCGCGGGCCATCCAGATGGCAATGGAGGACGCTGGCATCGCCGCCGCTGACGTTGATTACGTCAACTTGCACGGGACGTCGACACAGCTCAACGATCGCATCGAGACGCGCGCGCTGAAGCTGGCCTTGGGCGACAAAGCGCAGGCAACGCCGATGTCGAGTTTGAAGTCGCAGATCGGACATCCGCAGGGAGCCTGCGGAGCAGCCGGAATTGCAGCCACGCTGGTGGCGATGCATCATCGGCAGATTCCGCCGACCATCAATCTGGAAGTCCCCGATCCGGAGTGCGACCTGGATTACGTTCCAGAACCGGGGCGCCACGCCGAGATCGAGCACGCGGTGTGCAACTGCATTGCGTTTGGATCGAAGAACTCGGCGCTGGTGTTGCGGAATGTCCTGTGAGGTCGCGCTAGCCTTGCAGAGGCCGCATGCGTGTCGCCCCTGAAGGGGCTCGATATCGATTACCGGCCCGGTACCCAGCGCTTCCGCGCTGGGCTAATTACTTTTGCCTCTGCGAGGCTACCGGGTTGCGCTCACTCGGGGCTGGGGCCGTTCGACTCGCGTCCGTCGCGCCGGACTGGGCGGCAAGAGCGCGAACAGTCGGCCGCATAGAGTCCTGCACACCGCGTATCCCCCTAAAGTACATGTACTTTCGTAATCTTGACGGAATCGCGGAGTCAGCTACGCTGGTAGGTTGGGCTTAGTGTGCTCAATGGCCGGCGGACGAGACCGTCGCAAGCGATTCGGAGCCGGTCACGAGATCTTTGAAAACCGAAAGGTGGCGGACCGTAAGTTGTTGAACCTTGGCGAGGCCGGTCGGCTAAGCTCTGTAGAATCAAACAGATCATACCTAAAGTATCAGGAATCAATACTTTGCGCGCCCAATTTTGCTTAAAGTCTTTGGGGTCTATACTCGGGAAATTTTTTTTGCGTAGCCCACTTTCTCCATCCCAGCTGCGCCGGCTCTCGTCTATATGACTTACTACCTCCCGCTTACAATCACTTAAGGCTCCATGGCGATTCAGGAAGAAGAGGTATTAGGCAAGGCATACGATGCCAGGCTGATGAAGCGCCTGCTGACGTATCTGCATGCGTATCGCTGGCAGGTGGCGGTGGCGCTGGTGGCGATTGTGCTGAAGGCGGGCGCGGACGTTCTGGGGCCGTATCTCACCAAGGTCGCCATCGATAAGTACCTCGCCAGCCGCACAGAAGCCCACTCGCTGCTGGATCGCTTTCTGAGCCCGCGACCGCTGACCGGGATCGCGCAGATCGCGGCGATGTATGTCGGGTTGCTGCTGGCCAGCTTCCTGCTGGAGTTCACGCAGACGTACATCATGCAGTGGACCGGGCAGAAAGTGATGTTCGATCTGCGGAGCCAGCTCTTCCGCCATCTGCAACGGCTGCACATCTCGTTCTACGACAAGAATCCCGTGGGCCGGCTGGTGACGCGCGTGACCAGCGACGTCGATGCGCTAAACGAGATGTTCACCGCCGGCGTGGTGTCGATCTTCGAAGACATCTTCGTGCTGGCCGGGATTCTGATCATCATGCTCAACATGAGCTGGCGGCTGGCGCTGATCACCTTTGCGGTGCTGCCGCTCATCTTCTACGCAACGTCAATCTTCCGGCGCAAGGTGCGCGACAGCTACCGGCGCATTCGCGTGGCGATCGCGCGGATCAACGCTTATCTTCAGGAGCACGTGACCGGCATCGTGGTGCTGCAGCTGTTCAACCGCGAGAAGCGGGCTTACGAGCGCTTCGAGAAGATCAACCGCACGCACATGGACGCGTTCAAAGACGCGATCATGGCGCATTCGGTTTACTACCCGGTGGTGGAAGTCCTGTCGGCGATCGCGATTGCGTGCGTAGTGTGGTTCGGCGGCAGCCAGGTGCTGCGCGGGTTTGTGACACTCGGCGTGCTGGTGGCCTTCATGCAATATGCGCAGCGATTCTTCCGGCCGATTCAGGATTTGAGCGAGAAGTACAACATCCTGCAGTCGGCGATGGCGTCGAGCGAACGAATCTTCAAGCTGCTGGACACACCGGCTGAGATCGTTTCGCCCGCCGAGCCTCAGGTGCCGCAAGGTGCGGGACGCATCGAGTTCGATCATGTGTGGTTTGCCTATCGCACGATGGCGCAAGCCGCGGAAGAAGCCGCCAGCAAAGGCGAGAAGCTCCAGGCGAACCTCTTGTCCAGCGATGGATCGCAAGCGGGGTCCGCATCAAGTCGCGACTTTGGACTTGATGGGGTGCAATATGACTGGGTGCTGCGCGACGTTTCGTTCACCATCGAGCCGGGCGAGACGGT
>JASHXK010000568.1 GCA_030043575.1 Terriglobales bacterium | reverse complement strand
CTGATAATTGTTCGTCAACGCAACGGAATAGAACTCGCCCACCGAGTTGTCGCCCTGCAGAATGCAGCCGGGATACTTCCAGGTGATGGCCGAGCCGGTCTCGACCTGCGTCCACGAAATCTTCGAATTCACGCCCTGGCACTTGCCGCGCCTGGTGACGAAGTTGTAGATCCCGCCCTTGCCGTTCTTGTCCCCGGGGTACCAGTTCTGCACGGTGGAGTACTTGATGGTCGCGTGGTCGAGGGCGACGAGTTCGACGACGGCGGCGTGCAGCTGATTCTCATCGCGAATCGGCGCGGTGCAGCCTTCGAGGTAGCTGACGTAAGCGCCTTCGTCGGCGATGATCAACGTGCGCTCGAATTGTCCCGTCTCGGCGGCGTTGATGCGGAAGTAGGTCGAGAGCTCCATGGGGCAGCGAACGCCCTTGGGCACGTAGACAAACGATCCGTCGCTGAAGACGGCGGCGTTCAGCGCGGCGAAGAAATTGTCGGTGTAGGGAACGACGGAGCCGAGGTACTTCTGCACGAGGTCGGGATGATTTTGCACCGCATCCGAGAAGGAGCAGAAGATGACACCGTACTCCTTGAGCTTTTCTTTGAACGTGGTAGCGACCGAGACGCTGTCGAAGACCGCATCGACAGCGACGCCGGCGAGCATCTTCTGCTCGGCGAGCGGAATACCCAGCTTTTCGTAGGTGCGAAGAATTTCGGGATCGAGTTGGTCGAGCGACTCGAGCTGCGGCTTCTGCTTGGGCGCGGAGTAATAGGTGATCGCTTGGTAGTCGATCGGCGGATAGTGAATGTTGGCCCACTTGGGTTCGGCGTCCTTGGCTTCCTGCGAGGCCCAATAGCGATAGGCCTTCAGCCGCCATTGCAACATAAATTCCGGCTCGTTCTTCTTGGCCGAGATCAGGCGAATGATGTCCTCATTCAAACCTTTTGGAATGCGCTCTTCCTCAATATTGGTGACGAAGCCCCACTTGTACTCCTGCTGCGCCAGATCGCGAATAACGTCGGTGTTCGAACTCATTGCACTCTCCCGGATGAAAACCCAATCGTGGGTACCAGTTTGCCCTGCGCGCCTTTGATGGCGGTCAACTGCATGGGCTGAATCAGATCGAAGAGGGTCACGCGATCGAGCGCGCCGCGCACCACCTGGCTGATGACGCGCTGATTGCGCTTGATGGGACACGAGCGCTCCAGATCGCACAAGCCAGCAATGTCGGTACTGCACTCGGTAAGCGCGATCGGTCCTTCAATCGAGCTGATAATTTCGGCGAGGGAAATTTCCGCCGGCTCTTTGGCCAGGCTATAACCGCCTTTGATGCCGCGATGCGAGACCAGCATGCCGCTCTGCAAAAGCAGCTTCAACACCTTGCTCACCGTGGGCAGAGGCAGACGCGATTGTGCCGCCAGATCGCGCGCGGTGTGGGTAGAGACAGCATGGTCGCGAGCGATGATGGTCATCAGCACCAGGCCGTAATCGGTGAGTTTGGCGAGGCGGATCATGTGCAGGAAGCTCCCAAATGATTCGATGATATATAGTACCAGAAAGGTACTGTATTTGTTGCGGCCAGCCCGGCGGGAGCCGTGCCAGCCGGGGCCATTTGTAAAACTTTTGTCAACTTTCGCGGACCCGGCTGCGCCCAAAGCTGCGGCCGTGAGTCTGCCGGGAGCCGCGTCTGTAGCGCCTGTTCCCCAAACGCGGTACCCCTTGGCAAGAGCAATCGGTCCGACGGGCATACAACTACCATGGCTAGTAACCAACCCTTGTTATTGACTTCGGAAGGGTTTCGGGGTAGATTTCCGAAGCTGTTGCTGAGTCGGGATGTACAACGCCGGCAACTCGGCCAAGATGCCGGCGAGCTGCATCGAAACCCGCCTTTCAGACAAAAACTGAAAACTGGGTAGTGGGTCAGTTTGAGTTCAGTTGCGGTGGGGATGTGCGCCAGTAGCGCATCCGGAGAATGCGCGCGCCCAATCCCTACCAACCTACGCGTGCCGCGGCGGTCACGCTTTGGCGCAGGCAGTACGCCGGCGAGCGCCCGAATTCAAACTGGCTCACTACCAACATTGAGGAGACTTCATGAAGCTTTCGCGAATGCTTGGAATCGCTGTGCTCATCGCAAGTGTGGGTATGGCGACAGCGCAATCCTGGACTGCAGTCCAAAATGTACCGAACATCGCCGGCGGCGCCATCGAGCTGCTGACCGACGGCAGAGTTCTGGTGCAGGACCTTAACACCTGTAACCAATGGTGGACGCTCACACCATCCAGCAGCGGTAGCTATGAAAGTGGAACGTGGACGCAGGTCGCGACGATGCCCGCCGGATATGCGCCCATCTACTTCGGTTCGGCGGTATTGCCTGATGGCCGCTACATTACCGAAGGCGGCGAGTACAACAACTGCGGTACCCCGACGTGGACGGCGCTCGGAGCGATCTACGATCCGGTTGCCAATACCTGGACCTCAGTGACGCCGCCCAGCGGATGGACCTCCATCGGCGATTCGCCCAGCGTCATTCTGAACAACGGAACCTACATGCAGAGCAGCTGCTGCATCCAACCCCCGGCGGCGGCTCTGTTGAACGCCTCCACCTTGACCTGGACCTCAACCGGTACGGGCAAGTACGACATCTACGACGAAGAAGGCATGACCCTGATGCCGGGCGGCAATGTGATCGACGTGGACGCCTACGTCTTCCAATGGGAGTGCGCGGGCAAGAACTACGAGATCTACAATGCCAGCACCGGCGCGTGGACCAGCGAAGGCAGCACGCCGGAGCAGTATTGGGATTCGGCATGCAACTGCGGCGGCGAGAACGATGCCAGCTTTGAGCTGGGTCCAGCGGTCTTGATGCCTAACGGAACCGTGTTCCAGACCGGCGCCAATAGCTGCGCCGCCGGCCACAACGGAAGCTACAATGTGAGCTCCGGCACCTGGACCGAAGCTCCGGATTTCCCTGGTACCTTCGACATCGCCGACGGTCCGGCTGCGCTGGAAGTGAACGGCAATGTGATTATGTTCGCCAGCCCCGGGATCTTTAACACCGGCGGTCAGATGTTCGAGTGGAACGGCAGCACCATAACCGAACTGCCGAATCCGCCGAACGGTCCCAGCGACTCGTCGTATTACGGCCACTTCCTGATGCTGCCCACCGGGCAGATCATGTTCACCGACTTCAGCAACGACGTGGAACTGTTCACCTCGGCTGGCAGCCAGTACACCGGCTGGACGCCGACCGTCCTGCTGCCTAACCTCACCATGACCCACGGCACCACGGTGCTGCTGAACGGAAGGTACTTCAACGGCGCTTCCCAGGACAACGCCTACGGCGACGATTTCCAGGATGCGACCAACTATCCCCTGGTTCGCTTTACCAATGTTGCCAGCGGAGCTGTGGTCTATGGCAAAACCCATAACCACAACACCATGGCGGTGGGCTATGTAGGTCCTTCGTACACCCACGTCGACATTCCGTCGAACATCCAAACCGGTGCCACTCACCTGCAGGTCATCGTGAACGGTATCGCCTCGCAGAACTACACGGTGGTGATCAACTAGACTTTCGCTTTGCGCGACAAGCCGACGGCGCCAAGTCCAGCAGGACAAGGCGCCGTTGTTTTTGCAGCGAGGAAATGAACCCGATGACGGAAACTCCAAATGCTCTGGCCGGAGCTGATACCGGCCCCGCAACTGCTGCTTCGCATCCCGGGGAATCGCAGCCTTCAGCGAAAGCCAAGCCGCTGTTGTTTCCCGACAATATTCAGTTCTGGTATGAAACCCTGCGCGCCTTCGGTGCTGCCGGCTATGGCGGAAGCGAGTTTGGCGAAGTGCTGGCCACTGCGGCTCGCATCAAGTCGGGCGACTTCGACAGTTGGTACGAGGAATGGAGCCGCAGCGGTGAGAAGGTTGCGCTGGAAGCGGCGGGGCAACTCGCCAGCGGCCATCGCATCAGCGCCCGCGACAGCTTTCTGCGCGCCTCCACCTATCATCGTTTGTCGGAGTTTTTTCTGCACGGCAATCCGCGCGATCCCAGGATCGCAAGCGCATACCAGAAGTCGATTGAGTGCTACAAGGCCTGCGCCCGGCTTTACGATCCTCCCATCGATCCGGTAGAAATACCCTACGAACAGACCACGCTGCCGGGATACTTCCATCGCATCGACAATTCAGACCGCAAGCGGCCTCTTCTCATCATCCACTCCGGATTCGACGGCTCCGCAGAAGAAGTGCACATCGATGGCGCGCGTGCTGCCGTCGAGCGTGGCTATAATGTGCTTGCCTTTGATGGTCCGGGGCAGTTCGGCCCGCTGCATCGCGAGGGTCTGACCTTCCGCCCCGATTGGGAGAAAGTTGTCACCCCGGTTGTAGACTTTGGCTTGAAATTACCGGGCGTCGATCCGGAGAAGATTGCGCTGATGGGCATCAGCTTTGGTGGGGAACTTGCGCCCCGGGCGGCCGCATTTGAGAAGCGCATCGCGGCGCTCATCGCCAACGATGGCGTCTACGACTACGGCGCCGCCAATCTCTCTCAGGTTCCCGCCGAGATGCGCCCGGCGGTTGTAGAGATGCTGATGGCAAAAGAAGCGCCGGAGCTGGACCAGATGATCAAGGCTTCAATGAAAGCTTCTCCCACGGCCGACTGGGCCATCACGCACGGCATGTATGCGATGGGATCTCCGACCCCCAGAGCCTATCTGGCTGCGGCACAGGCCTTCCATCTGCGCGATGGCATCGCAGAAGCGATCTCCTGTCCGACTCTGGTATGCGAAGCCGAGGGCGACATGTTTTTCAAAGGCCAGCCGCAAGAGTTGTTCGACCACCTCACTTGCCCGAAAACTCTCATGCGATTTACCGAGAGCGAAGGCGCAGGCTCCCATTGCCAAGTGGGAGCCCACCGCCTGGCTTTCGCGCGCATGTATGACTGGCTGGATAAGATCTTCGGCCGGGCCGAGCGGTAGTTGCGGCACCGGATCTCGACGAGCCAGGCACTGCCGCTCCCACACATTCGAAAACCGCGAATGTGTGGGGCACCCACCGATTCTGGTTATCGGTCGCGGTGTAAAATATCTTCTGCTTCCGTGCCAAGAGCCACCTCCAAGGATCCATCTCTTCTGTGAAGTCTTCTGCTGCCGCCAAGCCGCGCCCACGCTCTAGAGGACGGCAGGATCGCAAAGCACCAGCTAAGGTTTCCGCGGGCGGCCAGGCGACGCTGTGGATGGGAATCGCGCTGGTGGTCGCGACAATTGCAGTGTACTCGCCGGTGCACGGACATCCCTTTGCCACGATTGATGATGGGCCGTATTACTACGCGAATCCGCATCTGCAGTCGGGCATGAGCTGGCAAACGGTGAAGTGGGCGTTCACTTCGTTTGGCACAGTGAGCTCCAATGTAGCGGACTGGCATCCGCTGGCATGGCTGTCGCATGCGCTGGATTGGGAGATGTTCGGCGGCGGTACCGCCGGTCCGCATGATGTGAATGTGCTGCTACATGCCTGGAATGTGCTGCTGCTGTTTTTGGTGTTACAACACGCAACGGGACGGATAGCGCGAAGCGCGATGGTGGCGGGATTGTTTGCGCTGCATCCCATCAACGTGGAGACGGTGGCGTGGATTGCCGAGCGCAAGAACCTGCTCAGCATGACGTTCTTCCTGCTGGCGCTGGCCGCTTATGGCTGGTATGCGCGCAAGCCGCGAGTCGGACGCTATCTGGCGGTGGCGGGGCTGTTCGCGCTGGGGCTGATGGCCAAGCCGCAGGTGGTGACGCTGCCGTTGGTGCTGCTGCTATGGGAT
The DNA here is from genome assembly GCA_030043575.1 of Terriglobales bacterium. GTDB lineage: Bacteria > Acidobacteriota > Terriglobia > Terriglobales > Acidobacteriaceae > Bog-257. Next base: position 2,581 of record JASHXK010000568.1, on the reverse strand, counting down.
TATTGGCCGCTGGAAAGGCTCGCTATTCGCCATTCGCCCTTCGCCATTCGCCAGAGTGGCGCACCTGCTGTATCGGGCGAGGGGCCACTTGGGCCGAGCGGGGAGCGAAAGGCGAAAGGCGAGGAGCGATTCTCTGGCGAAAAGCGCATGGCGAATGGCGAACAGCGGTCCTCTGGCGACCAGCGAACCTTGCGTTGGCTGGTGTTGGAGAAGTTGCCGCTATTCGCGCTGACCGCGGCTAGTTGCGTCATCACGGTGAAGTCGCAAGGAGCAGCCGGCAGCATTAATCGGCAAATTGTCCTGGGCGAGCGATTGGGGAACGCGGCCGTATCGTACGTTCGTTACCTCGCGAAAGCCCTGTGGCCGGCAAATCTGTCGCCGTTCTATCCGTATCCTGGTGGTTCGCGGCCAGCGTGGCAGATTGTAGGCGCTGTGGTTGTATTGCTCGCGATTTCAGCAGCGGCGATTGCGCTGCGGCACCGGCGATATCTTGCGGTGGGATGGTTCTGGTTTGTTGGAACGCTGGTGCCGATGATCGGCCTGGTGCAGGTGGGTCGGCAGGCGATGGCGGATCGCTATGCTTATATTTCGTTCATTGGGTTGTTCGTTCTGATTTGTTGGGGAGCGGCGGATCTGGCAGAGCAGCGACATCTGTCGCCGATGGTGCTTCGTGCTGCCGGTGCCGCGGTACTCGCGGTGATTGCGCTGCTGACCTATCGCCAGCTGGGATTTTGGAGCGACAACCTCACCTTGTGGTCACATGCGCTGGAGGTCACAGACGGCAACTATCTAGCGGAGAATATCGTGGGCTCGACGCTGATGGATCAAGGGAAGGCCGACGAAGCGCTGCCGCATTTCGTTGCCGCGACCCAGATGAATCCAGAGGACGCCCAGGCTTATATGGCGATCGGCACCTACGATCAGCAGCACGGTGAACCGGCGCAGGCGATCGCGCAGTATGAGAAGACGATCGCGCTGACGGATGACGCGGTGCAAAAGAATCTCTGGCTGCGCTCAACCACGTTTGCGCGATTGGGATCGGCGTATCGCCAGCTGGGTCGCTTCGATGCGGCGCAGCAAAGTTTTCGCCGGGCGCTGGAACTGAATCCCAATGATGGGCAGGCGTGGCTCGCGCTGGGGATCGTTACCGCACAGGCGGGCGACAACCGCGCCGCTGTGGAAGCCTATTCGCAGGCGGTCAAGTTTCAGCCTACCGACGTCGGTTATCTGCTGCTAGCCCGCGCTCTGGAGCAGATCGGCCAGACCGAGCAGGCGCAAGCGGCCACCGCGGCGGCGCAGCGAATGTCGCGCAATCTTCCCGCCGCGCAGCGCAACGTCGACGCGATCTTCGCCACCCAGCCGGGTGCCGGAGACATCAGCCGCCAATAAATCTCAAAGAGGACCGCAACCCAGGAAACTGCTCCCGCAAAATGTTCCACGAGGAACACGAATGCGAATTCGCTTTCCAGAGCCGGGCGTAAATAAGATTTCCTAAGGTCGCTCCTTGAATTGAAAGTTGTGTAACTACTAATTGTATGCCCCGCAACCACCCCCCGGCAGCTTCGAATCTTCGTTTTCTCCCCCGCCATTGCAAGCCCCTCCTCTTTTCCACAGCCCATTGACCCCCGAAAAACCGCATCCGGCTCCGGTTCGCGCTTCTGATGCTCACCTTTTGTAGCCACAAACGTCTCATTCTGCAGAAGATACGCCACTCCGCCACGCCAGTACCACTTTGGCAGTAAATGCCCCGCAAAAGGGCAAAAATACCTTGAATTGAAGGCAAAACGGGGCTATAGTATGTCGTTCTTTGGCTCACTCGGACTCCTTCCCTCAAGGCTGTTGCTTGGAAGAGGCCCCCGGCTGTTCGCGCCTGAATCGTCGTTGAAGTTTCACGAATCCAAGTATTTAGGTAAACCGGGCCAAGGCATCAGTGGCAGCACCGCGGTCATCCGTATTACATCTCTACCGAACAGGAAGCAACGCAGACATGGCAAAGCGACGTGGCAATCCTAATTGGGGCAAACCCGAGCCCATTGGCCCGGTCGTGCCCACCATCACCGAGTTCGAGCAGGTGGTGAAGGAATTCAAGCTGCAGCCGGATCAATACATCCGCTCCACCCGGCTGCGCGAATGGGCGCGCAAGAACAAGAACTCGAAGTACATTCCCGAGGGTCTGCTGGAAGCCTGGGGCTTCGAGATCGAGTCCACGCTCTAACCCCCAACCTCTCCGATCAGGGCCGCCGCGCGCGGCCCTTTTCTATTGCACTTGTGCCACTATTGCAGCTTCGCGTACTCGGCTTTGGCTTGTTGGTAGATGGGAATGTCGGGATCGGCATCTTTCCAGAGCGTGAGGAAATTCTGATACGCGGTTCGTGCTTTCTCGCGAGCGGTAGGATCAGTCCGAGCGTCCAGCGCATACGCACGCGCCAGACCGAGGCGGGCGAGCGCTCCTAAAGGGAAGTTGGTGATCAGTCCGTAGTGTTCGACGAACTTCTGAAACTCCGCAGCCGCGGACTTGCCGTCGTGCAGCGCGAGGTAGGCTTGCCCGCGCACATAAACTGGACACATGAATACGTTGGAT
>JASHXK010000567.1 GCA_030043575.1 Terriglobales bacterium | reverse complement strand
ACAGCTTCAATGTACCTGGCGAAGATGGGAGCACCTGGAGGTAGTGAGGCTGGATTGCTGTTCTGCTCATGCTCGTGCATGGCCTCCATCGCTTCAGGCTTCGGCGCCTCTGCCATGATGGCAGGAATGGCTTCTGGATGCGGCGATCCACGATGACAGGTGTTGCAGGTGACCTGGCGCTCCCCGTCGAAGTTGTTCTTGTTGATGGCAAACATCATCTGCATCATCTCGCGAGCAGTCTTCTTTTCTTTCTTGTCGTCCTTGTCGAATTCAAGTCGCTTGTCGGGACCCGCGACGTGGCAGAACTCGCACTCCACGCCAAGCGCGGCGGTGATGAACTGCATCGACGGGAGGAGATCGTCAGCCGGAATGCTTTTAAGCACCTGTATGTTCTTGTAGCGCTGACCTGCAGTCTGGGACACATTGACATTAGACGACGTGGACTGCGCCGGATGTGCATTGGCAGCGATCATCGCACCTGCAACAAAGAATCCCGTGACTGCCGCGGCCAAACGAACGGCCCTGCTGCCAGCCCCCAGCGGCTGGTTGATGGCGTTATTGCGAAGCATTCTGGCAGTCTAACAAAGGGCTCGGCGAAACTGCTCCGCCGGCCTATCTGTCGGAAATGTGTTGTCACAAGCCTATGTGACATTTGCACTCCCTCGCCGTGACCGATGCAGTACAATCCAGTTTTCTGCTCGTTGCTCCGCAGAACATTCTACGAGCCGCGTTCTCCCGGCACCCCTCAGGCGAACGCTTTTGAGGCATCTGCATGTTCAAGCGCGTCCTCATTGCGAATCGCGGCGAAATTGCCGTGCGCATCATCCGCGCCTGTCGCGAGATGGGTATCGAATCGGTTGCGGTCTACTCCGATGTAGACCGGAAATCGCTGCATGTCCGCAAGGCTGACTACGCCTATCACATCGGGCCTGCGACGGCCAGCGAGTCCTATCTCAACATCGAAAAGATCCTCGATGCGGCGCGGCGCAGCCAGGCAGAAGCGATTCATCCCGGTTACGGGTTTTTATCCGAGAACGCCCATTTCGCACGCGCCTGCGCGGATGCCGGTTTTAAGTTCATCGGGCCATCGCCGGAATCGATGAACATGATGGGCTCGAAGACACGGGCGCGCCAGAACATGAAGCGTGCCGGCGTGCCGTTCGTGCCGGGATCGGAACGCGGCCTGGAACTCGACGCCATGGAACGGCTGGCCGAGCAGATCGGCTATCCGGTGATGCTAAAAGCTGCCGCCGGCGGCGGCGGTAAGGGCATGCGCCTGGTCACCTCGCCGGCTGAACTGCATTCTGCCTACGAGAACGCGCGGAGCGAAGCGCAGCGCTCGTTCGGCGACAATGAGGTTTACATCGAGAAGTTCATCGCCAACCCTCGCCACGTCGAGATGCAGATTTTCGGCGATGAGCACGGCAACGTGGTGTATCTCGGCGAACGCGAGTGTTCCGTGCAGCGGCGGCATCAGAAAGTGCTGGAAGAGTCGCCCTCGCCGATTGTCGATGACCACATGCGGCGGCGCATGGGTGAGATCGCCGTGCGGGTCGGCAAAGCGGCGAATTACTACAATGCCGGCACGGTGGAGTTCCTGGTCGATCAGCATCGCAACTTCTACTTTCTGGAGATGAACACGCGCCTGCAGGTGGAGCATCCCGTCACCGAATTTGTGACCGGCCTCGATCTCGTGCACTTGCAGATGAAAATTGCATCGGGCGAGAAGCTTCCCTTCCAGCAGGAAGACATCAAGCTGCGCGGACACGCGATCGAATGCCGCATCTACGCCGAAGATCCCGACAACAATTACTTTCCGTCGCCGGGGCTGATTACGCGACTCATCTCGCCGTCGGGGCCGGGAGTGCGACGCGACAGCGGCATGTACGAAGGCTGGACTGTACCCATCGAATACGATCCGTTGCTGGCCAAGCTGGTGGGCTACGGCGAGGACCGCGAGCAAGCCATTCATCGGCTGTTGCGTGCGCTGTATGAGTATTTCGTTGGCGGCATCAAGACGAACATCTCGCTGTTCCGCCGGATTTTGAAAGATCCGGAATTCCAGGCGGGCAAAATCGACACAGGATTTCTCGATCGTCTGCTGACAAAACCGAGCAACGAGACGGATGTGCGCCGGCCGATTATTGCAGCGATCGGTGCGGCGATCTTTGCGAGCACGGAGCCAAAGGCGACCTTGCCGGGGGAGACGACAACATCTGCAGCCGCGAATGGGAATGGCGGAGCGCCTGCTCCGGTATCGAATTGGCGGCGGACGGCGCGGGCCGAAGCGGTGGGAGAGAGATAGGTGGATTCCCACTCATTCCAACACCGCGAATGAGTGGGACGCCGGCGTCGGTTTGCCTGATTGCTGACAGCTAATTGCTAGTTGCTTTCTTTATGACTTACGACGTTCTCGTTGACGGTAAGACACATCAGGTGGAGCTCGAGCGCGGCGAGAGGACCTGGCTATGCAAGGTTGATGGCCAGGCTATCGAAGTCGACGCGGCGCTGACCGCCCGCGATGTGCTTTCTGTCCTGG
>JASHXK010000566.1 GCA_030043575.1 Terriglobales bacterium | reverse complement strand
CGCGCAAATCCAACGAGCTTCGCGCGGAGCGCCGGGAATCATGTTTCGGGAGCGTTAGTGTGCCGCCGTGGTATGGCCGGCCTTGGCCGCGACTGCAAGCCGCACTTCCGCGCGGCGGAGCGCAAACAGCGTGGCGTCGAAGTCGAGATCAGCGGCAGCCGTGCGCAGTGCTTCTTCCGCACGCGTCTTGGCCTCCTGTGCGCGCTTCACATCGATGTCCTCGGCGCGCTCGGCAGTGTCGGCGAGAATCGTCACCTTGTGCGGCAGCACCTCGGCGAATCCCCAGGACACGGCAAAGTACTGCGTTTCGCCGCCTTTGTTGTAGCTGATCTCGCCGATCATCAACTCGGTCAGCAGCGGCGCGTGTCCGGGAAGCACGCCCAGATATCCGCTCTTGCCCGGAATCTGCACCTGGTCCGCGTCGTCGCGCACCAACTGCTTGTCCGGCGTGATGATCTGTAGATGCAGTGTGTCAGCCATGAATTAGTTGTCAGTGGCCAGTGGCCAGTTGTCAGTTATTGCCATAATCTCGTCGCAGCAGCCTTGGCTAAATGCCAAATGCCAAATGCCAAATGCTAATTGCTAATTGCTAATTGCTAATTGCTAATTGCTAATTGCTACTTCTTATCCCTGCGCCTTCATCTTCTCGGCTTCTTCCAGCACTTCGTTGATGTCGCCCTTCATATAGAATGCCTGCTCGGGGATCTCGTCGTGCTTGCCATCGACGATTTCCTGGAAGCTGCGCACCGTGTCTTCGATTTTCACATAGCGTCCCTGCAGGCCGGTGAACTGCTCAGCGACGTGGAACGGTTGCGAGAGGAACTTCTGGATTTTGCGCGCACGCGCCACCGTGAGCTTCTGGTCCTCGCTGAGCTCGTCGATACCGAGAATCGCGATGATGTCCTGCAGATCCTTGTAGCTCTGCAGCACGCGCTTTACCGCCTGCGCGCAGTTGTAATGCGCGTCGCCCACCACGCGCGGATCGAGAATGCGCGAGGTCGACGCCAGCGGATCGACCGCGGGATAAATACCCAGCTCGGAAATTTGGCGCGACAACACGGTCGTTGCGTCCAGGTGCGCGAAGGTCGTTGCCGGCGCGGGATCGGTCAGGTCGTCGGCCGGAACATAAATCGCCTGCACCGAAGTTACCGAACCCTTCTTGGTCGACGTGATACGCTCCTGCAACTCGCCCATCTCCGTCGCCAGGTTTGGCTGATATCCCACGGCCGACGGCATACGCCCCAGCAGCGTCGACACTTCCGAACCCGCCTGCGTGAAGCGGAAGATGTTGTCGATGAACAGCAGCGTGTCCGAACCTTCTTCGTCGCGGAAGTACTCGGCGACGGTCAGGGCGGTCAGGGCCACGCGCAGCCGTGCCCCCGGCGGCTCGGTCATCTGGCCGTAAATCAATGCCGCCTTCGACTTGCCGGGATCCTTGGTATTGACGACCCCCGATTCCTGCATCTCCAGCCACAGGTCATTGCCTTCGCGCGTGCGCTCGCCCACACCGGCAAACACCGAGAAGCCGCCGTGCTTCAGCGCGACGTTGTTGATGAGCTCCATGATGATGACGGTCTTGCCCACGCCCGCACCGCCGAACAGCCCGATCTTGCCGCCACGGAGGAACGGCTGAATCAGGTCGATAACCTTCACACCGGTCTCGAACATCTGCATCTCGGTGGATTGCTGGTCAAATGCCGGCGCCGGGCGATGGATAGGATTGCGCTTGGTGCCGTTCACAGGGCCAAGCTTGTCCACCGGATTGCCGATGACGTTCAGCACCCGGCCCAGGGTCTCGCGGCCGACGGGCACGGTAATCGGCCCGCCCAGATCGACGGCCTTCATGCCGCGCACCATGCCTTCGGTCGGTTCCATGGCGACGCAGCGCACGCGACCTTCGCCCAGTTGCTGTTCGACTTCCAGGATGACGTCCAACGGCGCGGGAGTGTTGAAGCCTTCACTGGTGACGCGCAGCGCCGAGTAAATCGGCGGCAGCGCCGCCTCCGAAAATTGCACGTCCACCGCGGGACCTGCGACTTGAATTACTTGTCCGATGTTTTCTGCCATAAAAGCGTCGCTCTCGGCTGTCAGCTTTCAGCTGTCAGCTAACCTCAAACTCGCAAACCTTCAGCCATCACCGCTCGCATTAGGCTTTAGCCGACGGCTGATAGCTGACGGCTGACCGCGGCCGCCGCGCTATAGCGCAGCGGCCCCGCTCACAATCTCGATAATTTCTTTCGTGATCGCGGCCTGGCGCGCGCGATTCATCGTCAATGTCAGCGAGTCGATCACTTCATTGGCGTTGTTGCTCGCCGAATCCATCGCCGTCATGCGCGCCGCATTCTCCGCTGCTACCGACTCCAGCAATCCTTCGAAAATCTCAAACGAAATGTAGCGCGGCAACAGATCGGCGAAGATCTCCTCTGGGGGCTGCTCGTAGATGTAATCCACTTGAGTAGCGAACTTTGCCGCCTCGGCTTCCTGTTCGGTCTCCTGCGCTTCCTTCAAGCTGATGCCCGCTTCGCGCGCCGCTTCGCCCATGCGCTCGCGGGCTTCCAACGAGAACTCCTCGGCCAGAGCGACTTCACGGCGCCGTAGCTCCTGCACCGGCAGAATGCGCTGCGCGATCAGCCGCTGGGAAATCACCGATTTGAATTCGTTGAACATTAGATAGACCGAATCGATCTCTTCGTTCTTATAAGCCTTGGCGATCAGATCGCCTATCTCGGAGACCTCTTCGTAATTCACCTTAGCCAGCAGGTTCAGTCGCTCGCCAATCACCTGGATCTGTCCGGCGCGCTCTTCGCCATAGCGGCCCATGGGATAACGGCGGCGCAGGAAGTCGCGCCCTTTGCGCCCGATGGCCAGAATGTCGATCGTCTTGCTTTTGTAATGTTCCAGGAACTTGGTTGCAGCCTTCAGCACATTCGAATTGAAGGCGCCTGCCAGTCCGCGATCGCCGGTCACCAGCACCAGCAGAATGCGCTCCTCGGGACGCACCGCCAGCAGCGGATTCACCGGCTGTCCGGTCTTGGGATTGGTCAGATCGGCGCGCAACATTGTCGACTCAAGAATGTTGGTCAGCATGTGCGCGTAAGGTCGCGAAGCCATCGCCCGTTCCTGCGCGCGGCGCAGCTTGGCCGCTGCTACCATCTTCATGGCCTTGGTAATCTGCCGCGTGTTCTTCACGCTGCGGATGCGCCGCCGGATATCGCGTATGTTCGCCATCGTCTCTTTGAAGGGGCGCAGCTTCAGGCGTGCCGTAACTTGCTGCGCTCGACCCGGGCTTCAGCCCCTGAGGGCGATCCCGCAGGGCCTAAAGGCCAACTCTCAACGATCTCATTCGGCACGGTTAAAAGCCGTGCCCTTTCAAACTACGCGCCCGCTTTCGCCATAGCCGGCTGCGCCGTCTGATGCTCGCTCACAAACCGATCTTTATACTCCTTGATCACTTTCGTCATCTGCGCGCGCAGGTCGTCGTCCAGCGTTTTCTTCTCTTCGATCGCCTTGTAAACACCGGGATTGGCGCTGTCCACGTACGCGTACAGCCCCTGCTCAAATTCGCGCAGCTGGCTCACCTCCATATCGTCCAGCAATCCCTG